>CAXMSR010000149.1:0-4607 GCA_964195725.1 uncultured Kiloniellaceae bacterium
CCTCAAGCGCGCCCCGATGGGCTTCGGTGTCTACCCCGTGGGCAAAACCGCTTACCACCGCGAGGTTGGCTGCGGCCAGCTCGCGCGCCATCATCCGGGCGGTGCGCCGGGCAAAGGTGGTGGCCTTGCGGCTGCCGACGATCGCCACGGAGCTTAAAGGCGCAAACTTGCCCAGTACATAGAGCTGGGCAGGCGGATCATGTATATGCGACAGGGGCTCCGGGTAGTCGGGGTCGCCGTAACACAGTATGCGGCAGCCGACTTTTTCGGAGTCCTCCAGAATTTTCAGTGCGCCTGCGCGATCGGGGTTCTTTCTTAGCAAGCGTGCGAGATTTTCACAACCATCACCCCTGCCCGACAACACTCGCGCCCCGTCTGTCAGGGCTCGCCCGGGTGAGCCGAAGGCGTCGATCAACAGCTTGTAGCCGCGATCTCCAACCCCCGGCAGCGCCCGCAAAGACAGCGCAGCTATAAAATGTTCCGTAGATTTCCCGGCGTCCACAGGCTCCCCCCCAGTTTACCCGATTTACAAATTTTGCAACTTTTCCCTGCCCCGCGCCCATGGCAATCGGCGGCAAGCCGGCCCACCATAATCGGACTCGAAGGCGATTGCAAGGGGGGAGAACTTAGTTTGTGTCGGGAGAAACTCTGTACGGCTACAGCAGATTGACCGGATCGACGTCGATTGACAGCTTGATGTTGCGCCCCTGTTTGGGGCCGTTTTCAATGAAATGCGCGAGCAGTTGGCGTAGCGGCCCAGGCGCGTTGCCGGGGGCGCGCAAGAGGAAATGGTGGCGATAGCGCCCCCTGAGTTTCTCCAGCGGGGCGGGGGCGGGGCCGAGCACCTCTACCGACAGGGTGCTGCCCATATCCATGAACCAGCGCGCCAGCGTTTGGGCGGCGCGCTGCGATTCGGAGCGGTTCTCGCTCGACACCCGGACGAGCGCCACCCTGCGGTAGGGCGGGTACCCCGCCGATTCGCGTTCGGTGAGCTCTAGTTGGGCGAATTTCTCATAATCGGCTTCTACCACCGCTTCGAGCACCGGGTGGTGCGGGTTGCGCGTCTGGATGAAGACCTTTCCGGGACGTTCGGCACGTCCGGCGCGCCCAGCTACCTGCACCAGCGTTTGAAAGGTGCGCTCGGCGGCGCGAAAGTCCGGCATGTGGAGCGCGTCATCTGCCGAGACGACCCCCACCACCGTCAGCCGGGGAAAATGGTGGCCCTTGGTGACCATCTGGGTGCCCACCAGGATGTCGGCCTCGCCACGCGCAAAGGCACCCAGCACCTCGCTGCCGCCGGTGGCCCCAGCGACATCGCGATCGAGCCTCGCCACCTTCGCCTTGGGCCAGCGGCTCTTAAGCTCCACCTCCAGCTTTTGCGTCCCCGCGCCCAGCTCCACTAGCCCCTCGTCGCCGCAGACGGGACAGCTGCTTGGGGCGGCACTCGACCGGGCGCAGTAGTGGCACAAGAGCCTGCCGCGCGCACGTGAGCCGTGCAGCGTCATGGCGACCGAGCAGCTGGGGCAGCGCAGCGGTTCGCGACAGGTGGGGCAGTAGACCGCCGGGCTAAGTCCCCTTCTGTTTAGAAAAAGCAGCGCCTGCTCGCCTCTCTCCAGCGCGCCGTCTATGGCGCGGGAGAGCTCGGTGGTTATCAGCACATCGCGCCTCATCCTGCTCTCTTCGGGGCGCAGATCGACGAGGCGAATTTCAGGGGGCAGCGCCCCCCCTACTCTCTTGGGGAGCTCTACCAGACGGTAGCGGCCCTCTTTGGCCAGCGCATAGCTCTCAAGCTCGGGGGTGGCCGAGCCCATGAGGACCACCGCCCCGGCCCCGCGTGCGCGCATGAGTGCGGCGTGTTTGGCGTTGTAGCGCAGCCCTTCTTCCTGTTTGTAGCCGCCGTCGTGTTCTTCGTCTACTACTATAAGGCCCAGCTCACTGACGGGGGCGAAGACCGCCGAGCGGGTGCCGATGACTACGCGGGCGTCGCCGTTTTTCAGCGCTGCCCACTGGAGCCCCCGTTCGCGCTGGCTAAGCCCGCTGTGAAGGACACTCAGTTTAGTGCCGAGTTTTGCGCCAAAGCGCCCTATCAGTTGCGGCGTGAGCGAAATTTCGGGCACCAGCACTATGGCGGAGCGCCCCCTGTCCAGCGTGTCGCAGACGGCGCGCAGATATATCTCGCTCTTGCCGCTGCCGGTGACGCCGCGAAGGAGGATCGGCTCGAAGTTTTCACTCTCCAAAGCGTCTTCTACGAGCTTTAGGCAGTGCGCCTGCTCCGGGGTGGGGGTGAGGTCTTCGCCGCCGCCAAAGCCCAGCGATTTAACCGAGGCGGGGGCGACGGTCTCCTCGGTCAGCTCAAGCCAGCCGCGCTCGACCGCGCGTTTAAGCGTGTCGCTTGAGATCGCCTCGGCGCGAAGCTCGGTGACGCTCTTTGGCCCCTCGCCGACAAGTTTCAAGAGCTCGGCCAATTTGGTGGCGTTGCCACCCAGCTCGGCGGGGGATGGCGCGCCCTCTTTCAAGAGCGCCCACCGTAGCGGACGGGGCTTGGCGCGGGGGGCGACGTTCCAGATGCGCTTTACCAGCCCACGCTTCAAGAGCGCTTCAAGGGCGCGGGCGCGCTTGCCCTTCAGGCGCGCAGCGGGCAGCTGGCCTTTTTGGGCGATCTCGGCCAAAAGTTCGGCCTGAAGCGGGTCGATTTTTTTCTGCGCAGGTGTTGCCGGGGGTGTTGCCGTAGATGTTTCCGGCGAAACGGCCTCGTAGGCGACGCTCTTGACCGCCCGCTCTGAGGGGGGAAGCATGGTGAGGAGCGTCTCACCCAGCGGGTTGTGGTAGTAGGTGGAGAGCCAGTGCGCCAGCTCCAGAAGATCGGGGGCGAGACACGGCACGGGGTCGAGCACCTCGCGCAGCTCTTTTACCCTGGCCTCGTCTACGTCGGCTACTTTGTCGAGCGCAATGATGAAGCCCGCGACAGCGCGCCCGCCAAACTCGACTATGCACCGCGCGCCGGGCAGCGCCAGCGCGGCGAGGCGCCGGGGGATTTTGTAGTGGAAGGTAGAGCAAACCGGCAGGGTCACCGCCACACGCGCGTAGCCGGGCATCGTCGTTTAGTCTTCGCGGTCGAAGGGCGACGGCTCTTCGTCCACCAGAAGAGTGCGCCACCAACCCAGCGAGTCCTCTGTGGTGCCGTCTTCGTAGATGATCTCGACGCTATGGGGTGTGAAGGACTCGGGGGTGGAGATTAGCTGCAAGAGCCGCCCGTCGCTGAGTTTGATCCACCAGGGCCAACCCTGCATCCCTTCGGAGGGGCCGATGGTGGCCTCGCCCCCCTCGCTCTCATGGAGGCGGACCTTGACCAGACGATGGGTGTCGTTATCTATCCATATCTGGCGGAGATCAGGCTCGCTTTCGCCCATCGCGCCCAGCGACACCGCCAAGCGGTCGCCGCCATCGTCGAGGCGTATCCAGCCGCGACGCCCAAGATCTATCCGTGAGAGCCGGAGGATGTCGGCCAGATCAGTGCCCTCAAGGGGCGAAAAAAAATCGAGCGCCCTCCACAGCGGCTGAAGATCGCCGCCCCGGCCCGGCCCGGGGTCGGTCAGTGGCTGGGCAGGATTTTCAGGGTCTGTCGCGGCGTCGGGGATAAAGCGGTGAAGGCCGGGGGCCACTATTTCGAGGCGTCCCGCCACGCCGTCGAGCGAGGCTCTGGCTGTAGCAGGGCCACTAACGGTGGCGCGTTTGCACTGGTCGAGGACTTTTTGCGGGGTGGGGACAAAACCAACGAGAAAGAGGGCAGCCAAGAGGGCGACTACTATCGCCAAGGTGCGCTGAGAGAAGACGAGTCTTCCCGCTTGCGTCAACTTCCGCTCTTCTCGATGCTCTCCATCTCGGTCTTGCAATCGATGCAAAGTGTAGTGACGGGGCGCGCCAGCAGACGCTTGACACCGATGTCGTCGCCGCAGTTGTCGCACTCTCCAAAAGAGCCGTCTTCGATGCGCTGCATCGCTTCACGAATCTTGAAGATGAGTTTTCGTTCGCGGTCGCGGATGCGCAACATGAAGTTGCGATCAGACTCTGCGGTAGCGCGATCGGTGGGGTCGGGGAAATTATCCTCGCCCTCAATCAGCTCGCTGACGGTGGAATGAGCCTCGCCAATAAGCTCGTCGAGGCGCTGCTGAAGCAGGATTTTGAACTCTTTGATATTCTTCTTATTCATCGTTAACCTTTATCTCAGGCAAAAGCGCGATTGCCTGGGGCCATGCCTGTAGGATATCATAGTATCTTCTATAAAAAATGAGCCAGGATTATAACAGCATGGACCTAACGAGAAAACCTTTTTTCTGTCTTGCCATCGCAGCCGTTCTGACAGGTGTTTTCAGCGCCTCGTATGCTGCCGATCCGCTCCCCGAAACCTTTGATGCAAGGGCGATGGCGCTTGGCGGGGCCGTAAGTTCGCTCCCCGGCAACTCGATGGCCGTTCGTGCAAATCCGGCCACGCTGTCGTTGCGCCGGGGGTTTTTCGCCGGGATGACCTACCTCAACCGGGATGAGGGTCAGCTGGATGCCGTCGCAGTCACCGTGGTGGACAACTCCTCTTCACAGTTCGCCGGTGC
>CAXMSR010000150.1:0-268 GCA_964195725.1 uncultured Kiloniellaceae bacterium
GCAGGCTAACGTAGTGTTGCGCCTTATACTCGGCGAGGAGGTTTAGGGGGTTCGGCTGCGAATTTTGTCCAGATGCTGCGTCGTTACTCCGGGCGAGCGTCCTCGACGTAGCACTGCTACGCCTCCGGTACTCGCTCCTCGCACTCCTTGCCTCTGAACAAAATACACAGCCGAAACAGAGGCGAGATAAATTCAAGTTCTGTGCTCCGTAGGTAGACGATGATGAATATTCAAAACCAAACCGCAGAACTTAAACAATTGGTGGCTG
>CAXMSR010000150.1:278-4560 GCA_964195725.1 uncultured Kiloniellaceae bacterium
TCGGTTGCCGCGCCGGTTCGGTGACGACCGAGCGCTGGCGATCACCGGGGCCGGGGTCTCTGCCGAGTCTGGGGTGCCTACTTTTCGCGGTGACGGGGGGCTTTGGCGCGACCACAGGCCAGAAGAGTTGGCGACGCCCGAAGCGTTTGCGCGCGACTCCGGGCTGGTGTGGCGCTTTTACGAGTGGCGGCGGGAAATGATTCGTCCGGCGCGGCCTAATCCGGCACACCTCTGGCTAGCAGAGTATGAGCGCGAGAAGGACGAGTTTCTGCTTGTCACCCAGAACGTTGACGGTTTGCACCGTCTGGCGGGTTCCGAGAAGATGGTGGAGATTCACGGCAATCTCTGGACCTCGCGCTGCACTGCATGCAGTTTTACCCACGACGACCGCGAGCCGCTTGAGATTGAGGTGAAGGGGTTGCCCCGGTGCCCCAAGTGTGCGGCGCTTACCCGCCCCGGCGTGGTGTGGTTTGGAGAAGCGCTCGACGAGGGGGAGCTGGAAAGATCGATTGCAGCGGTGGTTCAAAGCGATCTGGTGCTTGTGCTGGGCACTTCGGCGGTGGTCTACCCGGTGGCGGGGTTGCCCCGGTTGGCTAAAAACGCCACCATTGTGGAGATAAACCCGGAGGCGACACCCATCACCGCCAGCGCCGACCTTTCGATCCGCGCCCCCGCAGGGGAACTCCTCTCGACTCTTTCAGGCTAGTCTTTTCTGACAAACAACCTACGCAAACAGCTTACACAAATATCTTACACAAATAACCCGGCGCAGTACCCCGACGACCATGCCCATTGGAGGTTGTAGCCGCCCAGCCAGCCGGTGATGTCTACCGCTTCGCCGATGGCGTAGAGGCCGGGGGCTTTTTTGGCTTCCATGGTTTTGGAGGAGAGGGCTGCGGTGTCGATGCCCCCCAGGGTCACTTCGGCTTTGCGGTAGCCTTCGGTGCCCGACGGGGTCAGCCGCCACGCGGTGAAGCTTATGGCGATCTCTTCCAGGGTGTCGTTGCTAAAGCTCGCCATGGTGTCTTCAAATCCCCACAGCTTGCACAGGGCGTGCGACACCCTCTTAGTCAGGTGCGCGGCCAGCACTGCGGTCAGTTCGACTTTGGGGCGTTTGTCTCTCGCGTCTTTCAAGAGCTCCAGAAGGTCGAGGTCGGGGAAGAGATTGACGGTGATAGCCTGGCCGGGTTTCCAGTAGTTGGAGATTTGCAGGACGGCGGGCCCACTTAGTCCCCGGTGGGTGAAGAGCATGTTCTCGCGAAAGGCGCGGCCCTCGGTGGCGATCTCGACCCGAAGGGCGATGCCGGAGAGCTTCTCCACCACTTTTAGATCATGGGGCTGTAGCGTCAGCGGCACGAGCCCCGGGGTGGGAGCGACGACGCCAAGGCCGAACTGTTTTGCCAGCTCGTAGCCAAAGGGGGTGGCCCCGGCTTCGGGCAGGGTGAGCCCGCCGGTGGCGATGACCAGGGAGGTTGTCACCACCTTGCCGCCGCTGGTCTCAAGGGTAAAGCCGCTGTTGTCGCTCTCTTCGCCAAGGTAGGCGACCTTCTCTATGCGAGTGTCCAGCTTAAGCTCCACTCCGGCCCACTCGCACTCGGTCAAGAGCATGTCGAGGATTTCGCTGCTGGAGCCGACGCAGAAGAGCTGGCCCAGCTCGCGCTCTTTGTAGTCGATCCCGTGGCGCTCGGCCAGCTCGATAAAATCGTATTGGCTAAACCGCTTTAGCGCCGAGATGGCGAAGTGGGGGTTTTGCGAGAGGTAGTTCTCGATTGAGACGTCGCGGTTGGTGAAGTTGCACCGCCCGCCCCCCGCCGCCAGTATCTTTCGTCCCGGCTTGGGGGCGTGGTCGATCACCACCACCTTACGCCCGCGATACGCGGCGGTGGCGGCGCACATAAGCCCGGCCGCGCCTGCTCCAATTATTACTACGTCTGCTGCTGCGTCAACGACTGCATCAGTTTCGCTCAACGTGACCCCCTACAGCTCGTACTGGAGGAACCAGCTCATGAGTGGGCCGTTCTTCAGCGGCTTTTTGATGCGGGGGCGTCCGCTGCCGAAGGCGGTCACAAAATCCGGATTCGCCATCAAAAAGGCGGCGCGCCACCCCTTGAACTGCCTGCACCAGTCGCCCATCTCCGCGTAGAGGTCCAAGAGCTCGTCGGGCTTCATGCGTTCGCCGTAGGGCGGGTTGGAGAGGATCAGTCCCCGGCCCGGCTCAAGGCCGCGTTTTTCGGCGCGCTCCATTATCTCTACCGGGTCGAGCTGGCGAAAGTCGAAGGAGAAGTTCTCGGTGACGTCGTTGACCCCGGCGTTGACCATGTTGGACATGGCGATCTTTACTACGCGCGGGTCGATCTCGTTGGCGACGATCATCGGGTTAGCGTCGGCAAAGAGCGGCTTGGGGTTAAAGGAGAGGTGGGGGGCCAGGATGGGCAGGCGCAGCGCCAGCGGTTTGCGCGGCGGCACCCACACCGGCTCGCCGCGCGCCATCAGCGCGGCCTCTATGGCGATGGTGCCCGAACCCGCCATCATGTCTACCAGCGGTTCCTTGCGCGAATCGTAGCGCGCCAGCATCACCAGCACCGCCGCCAGGTTCTCGCGCAGCGGGGCGATACCCCGCTCGGTGCGGTAGCCGCGCTGGTTCATCGGCCTGCCTGCCAGATCGAGCGACACCACAAGGCGCTCGCCATGCATCCGCACGTCGATGCGAATATCCGGGTCGTCCGGGTCGATCTCAAGGGTGATGCCCTTGGTAGCCAGCCCTTCGATAATGGCGTTTTTGACTGTGCCCACCACCTGACGGCCCCCGGCGGCGAAGCGTTCTACATTGGCCACCGCCACGCTCAGGGTCTTTATGCCGTCGAACCAGCCGCGCTCGTCGGCCTCGACTGCTCCGTACAGGTCGTCGTAGAGCGGCTCCAGCCGGGCGGCGCTCGATTCATATAATCCCCACAGCACACGGCTCGACGTGCGGTGGTACTGCACGGCCAGCGCCGCCAGCCGGGGATCAAAGGGGTAGGATAGCGCCCCCTGTCCGTCTTTTTTGGGAGGCACGACGCGTACGTCGTCAAACGCCCGGCGAACCAGCCGCGAGAATTCCCCCATCATTACCTTGTTGGTGCCGGGGATGCCGATCAGCCGTAAGCTGTCTATCATTGCAGTGTGGGACATTATTTTTTCCTGTGCGTAATGTGCAAAAAGTGTTGTGCAAGCGCCTGATCCTGAATGCCGGCACTTTGATTTTGAATGGTTGAGCAAAAAATTGCGAGTCTTAAAGATACCCGAAAAATACCTGCTGTCGCCCGGAGTGGGTTGAGCCTCGCGTCGCGTCTATCCTTCAAGCGCCCCTGGCGCGGGCGGCCTTGAACGCGGAGAAGGAGAAGACGAGCAATCCCGCCCAGATGAAGAGAAAACTCGTCAAGTGCGCGACGGAGAAGTCTTCGCCATAGACAAAGACGGCGAGCAGAAAATGGCTGGTCGGCACGATGTATTGCAGGATGCCCATCGTCGATAGCCGTAGCTTTTTCATCGCGGTCCCAAAGAGCAGCAGCGGGGCCGCCGTCACCACCCCCGACAGCGCCAGCGTAACGTCCATCCCCAGCGAGCCAGCGAGAAAAGCGGCCTCGCCGCTGTTATGCAGCACCGCGAGATAGATCAGGGCGAGGGGTGCCAACAGCGCGGTTTCTATGAGCAGCCCCACCAGCGAGTCTACCGCCACTACCTTGCGCAGAAGGCCGTAGAGGCCAAAGGAGAAGGCCATGAGGAGCGAAAGGACTGGTAGTTCGCCGACGAGCCACGTCTGGATCACAACGCCCACCACCGCCAGCCCGATGCTGATCCACTGGAGCCGCGTGAGGCGTTCACTCAAAAAAAGGTAGGCGCACAGCACACTGACCAGAGGATTGATAAAATACCCCAGGCTCGATTGCAGCACCTTGCCCAGGCTGACGGCGTAGATGAAGGTGAACCAGTTGGTCGCAATAAAGAGTGTTGTCAACACCAGTATGAAAAGGGTGCGCGGTGTGCGCACCGCTCGCAGCGCCGCAGGCCACTCGCGCCGCCACAGCGCCAGAAGTGCGAGCAGCGCAAAGGACCACACGACGCGCAGCGCCAGCATCTCAAGCGGGGGCACATGCGAGACCGCCTTGAAATAGACGGGAAACGCACCCCACAGGATGTAGGCGGCCAGCGCCAGGGCTACGCCGCTTCGCGCATTGTCAGAGTGGTTCGAGTGCATAAGTCGGTTTCCGGTGTCCGTGGCGCAGCGGCGGGCAGGGCTGAG
>CAXMSR010000151.1:0-4529 GCA_964195725.1 uncultured Kiloniellaceae bacterium
GTCGAGCGCGGCAGAGCAGAGGTTGTGCGTGATGGATACGGCGTGAATGTCGCCGGTAAAGTGCAGGTTCAGATCTTCCATGGGGACGATCTGGGAGTAACCGCCACCGGCGGCGCCGCCCTTGATGCCGAAGACCGGACCAAGGCTGGGTTCGCGCAGGCAGAGCATCGAGTTCTTGCCGATGCGGTTCATGCCTTCGTTTAGCCCGATGGAGGTAACTGTTTTACCCTCGCCAAGGGGAGTGGGTGTGCAAGCGGTAACGTCGATGAGCTTGCCGTCGGGCTTATCTTTCAAGCGCTCCAGAACTGCATCGAAATTAATCTTGGCCTTGTAGTTGCCGTAGTACTCAAGCTCAGACTCAAGAAGCCCGGCCTTAACGGCGATCTCCTTGATGTGCTCCATCTGGTGAGCCTGGGCAATATCAAGATCCGACGGGACGTTTTTCGCTTCCAACTTTGCCATCACTGTCCTCCCTGTTAATTGTAGGGCGGCATACGCCGCCACAAGTTACGCTAACAACCGTTTATTTCGACAGGTCAAAAACTCCACATAAAAGAACAAACGCACCCCAAAAAGCATGCGGAAAAAAACTCTGAAACATACCGGGCAAAACATAAAAACAGCTCGTGCCAAAAATATTTTCACGGGGGTGCTGCCCTCCTGCACCCCGACCGCCCCCTTGAGCGGCTCTAGCCAGAAGCACAAGGCCAGAACCCTTCGAACAATCTAACGACGTGTTATCAAAAAGCTTTTACCTGCGGCCAGCGATACCTGAAAAGGCCCTCTTCCCAGCCTAAGGCGCGAACAGAATACGCTTCGCCAATTTTGGGTGTCAAGGGTATTCGTCCATCGATTTGAGGGCTTTGTCAGAGCCGCGAAAACATGCGCAGCTAGTGAAACTTCGCACTATTCCGACCTCCCCCCAAACCCTTCATTCCACACCTCTAAGGTAGGGTTTGGCGACGGTGTAACAGCCAGCCGTCTTGGGCTATCAGAACCGGTACCCGGCGGTGAAATAAAATGCGTTTTCATTGAAGAGATGGAACTCGGTCGTGAAGAAGACATTGGGGTTGGCGAAAAAATCTCCGCCAGCGATCAGGCCGAAATTGTCGGCACCCTCGTAGTCGGACGTCCCCCCATTGTCGTAGTCGACGTAGGACAGGCGCAACCCGGCGAAGGGATAGAAGTACCCCACTCTGCCGGCGGCACCGAACTCACCCACCATATACGCAGTGAGGTGGTGGCCAATCTGCTTGACTTCGCGCCCGCCGTCTTCGCTCTTGAAGTATTCGCTCTGTAGATCGAGGACAAAGCGCGTACGATTGGCAAAGGGGGTGGGCGAAAAACGCACACCGCCGCCGATCATCTCGTCCAGGCTCCCCTTAAAGCCGCTGTCGCGGTACTCCAGGTCGGTCAATCCCAGAATGGCGTAGACGTCCATGCCGTTGCCGATGCCGAACATCCCCTTGAAGAGAAGACGCTTGGAGCGGGCCTCGTCGTAATTGCCACCGTGCTCAACCGAGCGCTCCCCATAGGCGAGGGTGGCCGACAGCGAAGCCGCGCCAGAAGCCAGCGGAGAGGCCAGCCCCCCGCTCATCGCCGCCACGGCAGAGCCCGCAGCAAAAATGACGGCTGTAACGCAGATCGTTGCAATAAATAGTTTCCGCATGTTTTTTCTCCAACGGCAGACCCACTCTACGGGCCGCAAAAATGGCTTGAATTTTAATTTTTGGCTGGCTGTACCTTTACCATACTTTTCGGCCTCAGATTAAGGCAAAACCCCCGCCCTCTTTCAATAGATTCGTATAATCGCGTTAAACTTGATTTTTGACCGTTTAGTGATGTAGCGTTATCCACCGATTTTCAACCACCAGCTATAGCAAGCGCAAAGGGACTCCATGCTCAAGCAGATTCGCGACAACGTCCAGCATCCGGCTTTAAAGGTGCTTTTGGGTCTTATCATCGTAGTGTTCATCTTCTTTTTCGGCGGGGGCGGCGGCGGCAACCGAACCCAGGGCATAGCCAAGGTAAACGGCGTCGATATATCCCAGGCCGAGTACAACGATACCTACTCCGGCCTTTTGAACCTCTACGAGCAGGTCACTCAGCAGCCGCTTAGCGCCGAACAGGCCAAGCAGATGGCGCTGGGCCGACGTGCTCTGGATATGCTGATCGACCGGGTGCTCCTTTTAGAGTACGCCGACGAGATGGATCTAGAGGTTAGCAACGACGAGGTCTCCAGCGCCATCCGGGCGCAAGAAGCCTTCTTTGAAAATGGCCGTTTTTCCAACGACCGCTTCCTCCAGATTCTCGGCTTTCAGGGCACCACCCCTGGACGCTACAAGAAACTCAAACGCTCCGAGCTGCTGTTGGCGAAAGCCGAAGCGGCGGTGAAGGGCATGGCCGTCGTGAGCGACGACGAGGTCGAAAAAGAGTTCCGGGACAAGTACACCAAAATAGCTGCCGAGTACGTCAGCTTTTCTCCCGACGACCACTCGCTGCTGGCGAAAGTCACCGACGAGACGCTCGCCGACTTTCACCAGGCCGAGGGCGAAAAATTTCGCACCGAAGAAAGACGCTCGGCCAAATACATAATGTTTGACATCGAAGAATTTGTCGACGCCGCCAAGGTGGGCGAAGAAGAACTCGCCAGCGAGTACCGCATCCGCTCGTTCAAGTATGTCGAACCCGAAACCATCCACGCACGCCATATCCTCTTCAGGGTAGAGGCGGGCCAGAACGCCGAGGCGTGGCAGAAAGCCGACGAGAAGGCGAGCTCGATCCGTGAAAAGATCATCGCGGGTGAAGCTTTCAAGGCGGCGGCCAAAAAATATTCGCAGGACACCGCCACCAATTTTACCGGCGGCGACCTCGGCGTCTTTGGCCGAAACGTCATGCCCCCGGAGTTCGAGCAGGCCGCTTTTAACCTCCCCGAGGGCGAGGTCAGCGAGCCGGTGCGCTCTTCGATGGGCTACCACCTGATCCTCGTAGAGACACACAACACGGCCCACCAAAAACCCCTGGATCAGGTTCGCGACGAGCTCGTCGGGCTGATCAAGCACGAGAAAGCACGCGAGCTGGCGTTTCAGGCTGCCGACAACGCGCTGATGGATCTTGAGGACAAGACCTACACCTGGGACACGCTGCCCGATGGCGTGAAGGCCGAGACCACCGCGCTCGTCAGCCTTCGCCAGAACGACGCGTCGCTGCCCGCCATTGAAGGCTTTGCAGACGGGCTCTTCAAGATGCCCGAGAATTCGCCGGGTGACATCATCGACACCGCCGAGGGCGCTTATCTCTTTGCGGTGGCCTCGCGTGAACCCTCTGTAGTTCCTCCCCTCGCCGACATTCGCGGCGCGGTAGAGGCGCGCTTTCGGGTAGTGGAGGGCAGAAACCTCGCCCGCAAGGCTGCCGAAGCGTTCGCAACTGCGGCGGCCCAGGGCAGCTGGGAAGAGACCTTGAAGGCCAGCGGCCTCGACACGTCCACCACCGAGACAGTTACCGCCAAGGGGGCGAACTTGCCGCCGCTGGGTTACTCCCCCGACGCCAAAGAGGCCCTCTTCACCAAGACCGAGGCAGGGCGCGTACTGGACAAGGCCTTTGAGATCAGCGGAAAGTTTGTAGCGCTAAAAATCGCTGCCGTCACCGAGCCCGATATGGCGAACCTGGAGATGGAGCGCGCCCAGATAACCACCGAGCTTCTGCCCCGCCTTCGCGACGCCGAGCTTGACAAGATGCTGGAAAAACTCCGCGCAGGGGCCGAGATCGAAGTGCAAGAGTCGTTTCTACGCTAGTCGGCTATAGAGAGAAGTGGCAGGCGGCTACCGGCCAAGGTCCTTTGAAGGGGGCTGCCACCGGGCCGAGCCGATAAGCAGTCCGGCACACAGCACGGCACGCAAAAGCCGCGCGCGCACCAGACAAAAAAAGCCCTCCGGCACATGTCGGGGGGCTTTTTCATTTATGCACTACGGTACTCCAGAGCTTTTCAGCCCAGAGCTTACAACGACGTCCCTAGAAGCCGACGGTAAGTGCGGCGAAGGGGCCCGCAAGCGTCATGTCGATCATTACGTCCGACTCGTCTATGTCCAGGGCCAGGTAGCGGTAACCGACACCGACGTCTACAAACGGAAAGGGAGAGTAGTTGATCTCGGCGATGGCCTCGATGGCCGAGTTGCCGCTGTAGCCGATCCCGGCGACCCTGGCGCGCACTTCGAGCAGGTCGGCGAGGATACCAACATGCATGCCCAGCCCCAACATGGGAAGGGGCAGCTGAACGGACTCGACCTGCTTGCCGGCAGTCTCGCCGTCAAGGGTGATCTCGGCGTCCAGGTATTTCACCTGAAGCAGCGGCCCCAGCGAGAACCCGGCGGCGATGTTTTCAAGATCCAGCAGGTCGTACTGGTAGTAGAAATCCAGCATGGTGATGTCCAGATCGGTGACTACCCCCTCGGTGACGCTGCCGTAAGGCACGCCATTGAAGATGATCTCCTGGGTGACGTTCCTGTCGCCCTCGTAGTCCATCTGCATAA
>CAXMSR010000152.1:0-378 GCA_964195725.1 uncultured Kiloniellaceae bacterium
CGCTCGGTCAGATGATCGAGCACCGGCGAGCCCACGTAGGAGCACTCGACGCCTTTGCCGCGCCAGAACGTCTCCTCGAAGGGCAAGATGACCAGCAACTGATCGACGAGCCTGCGAACCTTTTTTGCACGCCACCCGCCCCACGCCCACACTTTGGGGGGGATGAAATATATTACGGGTATGCCAAAACGCTTGGCCTCGGCGGCGAGCTTCAGGTTGAAACCGGCAAAGTCCACCGGGATAAAGATGTCGGGGGGGTCTTGGGCGAAGCGCTTCACCACTTCATTGCGGGCGGCTTTGAGGTCGGGGAGCTTTCCGATGACCTCGACAAGGCCCATGGCGCTAAGCCGGTCGCAGGGGAAGATTATTTCAGTGCCG
>CAXMSR010000152.1:388-4479 GCA_964195725.1 uncultured Kiloniellaceae bacterium
GCGTTTTTAAGCCGTTCACCACCTATTCCCCATACTTTGGCGTCGGGGCAAAGCTCTCGTATCGCAGCTATCAGATTGGCCGCGTGGATGTCCCCCGACGCTTCGCCGACGGCTATGGCAATTTTAGGCATATCTCAAAACGCTGTAATGGCGATCCCGTGCTTGTTGGCCAACTCTATCGCGGCCTCCTGCTGAAAGAAGAAGGTCTTGCCCGCTTCTATCGCCAGCACTTTAGCACCGCCGTCCATGCAGGTTTTTACCGTCTCCAGGCCGATGGCCGGAACGTCGAAGCGCGCATCCTGGTTGGGCTTGGCTACTTTTACGACCACCGCGTCGCGGTTGCCGAGGCTGCACCCTCTAAGGATGGTCTGGTCAGTGCCCTCTATCGCCTCCAAGGCCAACACCGCGCCGCGCTTTACCACTGCGGTCTGCCCGATGTCGTGTTTTCCCAGCTCGCGGGCTATCCGGGCGCCAAACGCTATGTCGTCGCGATCATCGTCATCGGGCTCGGTCTTGGTGAAGGTGCCCTTCTGTGGCAAATAGGCATCCATGTAAGTGGT
Organism: uncultured Kiloniellaceae bacterium; assembly: GCA_964195725.1. GTDB lineage: Bacteria > Desulfobacterota > Deferrisomatia > Deferrisomatales > BM512 > CAXMSR01. The sequence continues at coordinate 949 of CAXMSR010000152.1, forward strand.
CTGCGGCAAGAGCTTCATCCCCTCGTGTTCGAGGATGTCGGCGACCTTTTGCATGATCGTATCGTCTTTGCGATCCTTTAACCCCCACAGCAGGGTGAGCGCCTTCATGTCGGGGCGAAAATCGCGAAAGATACGGGTTTTGTGCACTTTACCGGCGACGATGACACTATCAACCCCTTCTTTTTTCAGGGTCTTTAGTATCTTGCCCACCTTGCCAAGCGGCATCCAGTGGACCATCTCGGCCACCTTGGTAATGTCCTTGGAGGCTTCTTCTTCGATAGCCACCACGACGGGTTGCACACCTCTGAGGATGAATTCCTTCGCCATAAGCTGCGGGAACTCTCCTGCGCCAGCAATTATGCCAATCTTGCCCATGCTACCTTGTCACTCCTCTTTTTGAATTCTGTATGAATTCAATCAGCCTCTTAACTTCAGGCACATCTTTATCTTCAGTGGCGCACACCTGCTCGATGAGCCCGGCCATCGGGTCCGTCGAACGAAAGATCGTCTTGTATACGCGCCGCAGAGCGTTTAACGAGTCTCTTGAAAACCCACGGCGCTTTAGCCCCACGAGGTTCAGGCCGTGGTTCTCGGCGCGGTTTCCCGCAGCTATTACGTAGGGGGCGATGTCCATCACCACCGCCGAGCAGCCACCTATCATCGAGTGCTCGCCCAGGGTCACAAACTGGTGAATGGCGGTAAGCCCGCCAATGATGACGTAGTCTTTAACGAAGACATGCCCCGCCAGCGTGGCCGAGTTGGCCATCACCACGTTGTTGCCCACGATGCAGTCATGCGCCACATGCGAGTAGGTCATCAATAGGCAATCGTCGCCCACCGCCGAGCGTCCGCCGCCACCCTCGGTGCCGGTGTGTAGCGTGGCGAACTCGCGGATCACCGTGCGATCCCCCACCGTAAGGGTGGTTTTTTCGCCTGCGTACTTCAAGTCCTGCGGCTCAAGGCCCACGGCAGCGTGGGGAAAGATGCGGCAATCCCTGCCGATCGTCGTATGCCCGTCGATCACGGCGCTGGCGCCAACGGTTGTGCCCTCGCCGATCTCTACGTTCGCCCCTATTATAGCGTAAGGTGCCACCTTAACCGAAGGATGCAATTTGGCATTGTCATGCACAACCGCTCTTGGATCGATCATCTTAGCTATTTTCCCCTTCTTCACGAGTCATCACTACCGCCGATATTTCGGCCTCGGTGGCGGTTTCACCATCGACGACGGCTTTTCCGGCAAAGGTCCAGAAGTTGCGTCGATGTTTCAAGAGCTTGACATGCAGGTGTAGCTGGTCTCCAGGCACTACGGGGCGACGAAACTTTACCTTGTCGATGCCGCGAAAGAGCACAAGCTTGTCTTCGGGCGTCTCGTCTTCATTGATGAAGGCGAAGAGCCCTCCGGCCTGAGCCATTGCCTCTATTATCAGCACACCGGGCATAACCGGCCTGCCGGGGAAGTGGCCGTTGAAAAACTGCTCGTTTATCGTCACGTTCTTAATCGCGTGTATCCCACCGTCGTCGATGCTTATCACGCGGTCTACCAGCAAAAGCGGGTAGCGGTGCGGCAAGTGCTTCATAATCCCTTGTATGTCGATCATCTCACTGTCTCCGCTTATCTCTTTTTCAGTTCTTCTTCCAGCTCTGCGATGCGTTTTTCAAACTTTAGCAGCGTTTTTCTCATCTCGGGCAGCTTCGTCAGGATGCTCTTTGTGCGCAGCCACTGGTGGTGCGACATGAGCGAGATGCCCGACATCCTGGCCCCGGGCTCAACACTGGAGGCCACCGCCGATTGACCGCCGATGACCGCGCGGTCTCCAATTGTTATGTGGCCCGCAACACCGGCTTGTCCGGCGATCACAACGCCATTTCCTATCTTGGTCGAGCCGCTTATACCCGTCTGGCCCGCAACAACACAGTGCTGCCCCATAACTACATTGTGGGCCACCTGCACCAGATTGTCGAGCTTGGTGCCTTTCCCGATAACGGTGCGCTCCATGGCGGCGCGGTCTACGGTGGTGTTTGCGCCCACCTCCACGTCGTCTTCAAGAACCACTATCCCTACCTGGGGAATCTTGTAGTGCCCTGTTGGCCCCGGCGCATAGCCAAAACCATCGGAGCCGATAACACACCCCGGCTGAAGAATCACCCGTTCACCCAGTATACACCCTTCGCGCACGGTGACGTTGGGGTAGAGCAGGCAATCGCGCCCCACGCTTACATCTGCCCCGATGTAAGCCCCCGGATAGACGACGCAGTTATCACCCACCGTTGCGCCCGTCTCTATTGTCGCTCCAGCCATCACTGTGGCGCTGTCGCTCACGAAAGCCTCTTGCGAAATAAACGCTCCGGGGCTGACCCCACGGGACGGATGTGCGGGCGGATTAAAGAGGGTCAGGGCGCGCGCAAAGATGTAATAGGGGTTGTCGCCGACCAACAGCGCCAGCCCTTCCCGCTCGACACCAGGAGCCACTATCACCGCTGAAGCGCGGGTAGTATCGAGCTGCGCGAGGTATTTTGGGTTGGAGAGAAACGAGATATCGCCCTCCGAAGCCGTATCCAGCGGCGCGACGCCTGTTATCACGAGTTCGCCGTCGCCTTTACAGGCTACGCCCAGCTCGGTGGCCAGCTGCGAAAGCGTGAATGTCATCGCTAAAAAAACCTCAGGGCTGCTTTTCGTCGAGGGCAGCGATCACCTCGTCGGTTACGTCAAGTGAAGTCTGAAAGTAGAGGAGCCACGGCCCGCCGTCGGTGAGGATCAGCGAATAGCCGCCCTCTCCTGCGATCTTGAGGACTATCTCCTGTATGTCGCGAAGCACCAGCTTGGTCAGATCATCGGAGACGCGCTGCTTTTCCTTCTGGATGTTCTGGGCTTCAGCCCTGATCTCCATGAAGCGGCGCTCTTTTTCAGCTTTTAGCGTCTCGGTAAGCAGCAGCTGCTGGGCCTTGACCTCATTGGTTATGGCGCGCGCTTCGACTTCCAGAGCCTGGAGGCGCTCATCCATCTGTTCGGTTTTGGCGCGCAGCTCTTCCTTGCGCATGCGTCCACCCTTGGATTCGTCAATGCAACGCTTTATATCGACGATACCGATCTTTACCGGCTCGGCCGCCGAGGCGTATACTCCTGAAAAAACCACAAACGCCATAAGCGCGACTACTATAAATCCTGCCTTGCTTTTCATCTTATTCGCTCCTTAAAAGGGAGGTTTAACCTTTAACCTCGCACAATAACCTTACAATGGCTCTTATCCAACAGAATTCTTGCAAAAAAAACACCCGGACAGGCTAAAAATACCCGCCGATGCTAAACTCCCACTGCCCGTCTCTTTCTAAGCCCTGGGGCTCGAGGTTGTAGCCGTATTCCAGGCGCAGCGGCCCCATGGGAGAGTACCACCGGATACCGCCACCGGCGGTTTGCCGTAGCCTGCTCTTGAAAAAACGCTCGCCGGTGTCCCAGGCGTTGCCTGCGTCGTAGAAAAAGAGCCCCTGAACCTTGGCCTCTTCGAGGAGCCAAAAGAGGTACTCGGCGGT
>CAXMSR010000153.1:0-4441 GCA_964195725.1 uncultured Kiloniellaceae bacterium
ACGAGCTCTGCGAAAACTGCCAGCGCCGCATCGAGCGAAATCCCCTCAGGGTGCTCGACTGCAAGAGCAAGCACTGCCAGCAAAAAACCGCCGACGCCCCCACGCTGGACAAGGCCCTTTGCGGCGAGTGCAAAGACCACTACACCGAGGTGCGCTCTCTGCTCGACGGCCAGGGGGTCGCCTACACTCTGAACCCCCGCATGGTCAGGGGGCTCGACTACTACAACCGCACCGCCTTCGAGCTCATCACCGGCGACATCGGGGCGCAAAACGCGGTGGCGGCCGGAGGCCGCTACGACGGGCTGGTAAAGACCCTTGGTGGCCCCGAAGTCCCGGCACTCGGCTTCGCCATCGGCGTAGACCGTCTGGTGATGATGATGTCGGACGAGGCCAAAGAGCAGCCCAAGCCCCAGGCCTGCTTCGTCTACAACGGCGAAGATGCGTTCAGGGTGGCGATGTCGCTTAGGGCCCAGATGCTCTCAAAGGGCATCCGTGCCGACATCGACTATCAACAGCGCAGCTTCAAGGCGCAGTTTAGAAACGCCGACGCCATGGGCGCGCGCTACGCCGTCGTCATTGCCCAAAGTGAAGTGGCAGACAGCACCGCAACCCTTAAGGATCTGAGCAACGGAGAGCAGTGGACCCTGCCGCATGACGAGGCGATCTCAAAAATTCTGGCAACGGGGAACCAGACAGATGATTGAGACGCGAACCGGCAAAACCAGCATAATTTGCGCACTCGCATTGCTGCTCGGCTTCGCCGCCCTCTCATATGCCGGAAGCTGCATAGACGGCGGCTGCCACGAGGACAAGGTAGACTACAAACACCTGCACGGCCCTCTGGCCGCCGAAGAGGTGGTGGGCAACGGTTGCGTCCAGTGCCATCTGCCCGACGGCAAGGATTGCACAGAAGACGAGTCCGGCAGCTACACGTTCATAGTGCCCAAAGAGGCGATGTGTACCAATTGCCACGAAAAAAGCGATAGCCCCGAACATGTGGCGCGAGAGCGTGACTGTCTGGCGTGCCACTCGCCCCACGGCTCGGACACGAGTCCCTACCTTTTGAAAAGAAAATAACCTCACGCGCCAGCGGACTGCCCCGGCCAAAGCGATGTTGCGACCACGTTTTATTCAACACGCTTTTTGCGCAGTGTCGGCGCACACCCCTTTCGCCCCCTCGACTTATAAATTTCCGGCTATAGCCCCTCGCCTCTGAGGCCATCGCTACTCTCCAGAGAGAGGGGGGGGGTACCGTATCGGTCAGCATTAACAACTGCGCCCGACAGCGTGGCGGCGCATTGTCCAAAACGCTAAAACATCAACGGAAACCGTGACTGCTCCAAGGGATTACTGTCAGCTCTTCAGGGGGTTGTCTTTCACGATTCTTGACAAAGACGCAGGGGAAGTATATTTTTCCCTTAAGACATGTGGAAATCATCGACCGAGGAACTGACATGAAACTGACTACAAAGAGCCGCTACGGCGTTCGCGCCATCTTCGATATCGCCTACAACGCAGGCGGGTTGCCGGCGCAGATAAAAGACATCTCCGACAGACAGCAGATAAGTCCCCGTTATCTTGAGCAGATCTTCCAGAAGCTCAAAAAAAGCAATATCCTGGGCAGCAAGCGTGGCCCCAAGGGCGGCTACTTTCTCATCAAAGAGCCCAAGGACATCACCCTCTACCACATCATTACCGCCACCGAAGGCCCCATAGAGCTGGTCTTTTGCGTAAGCGGCGAAGAAAACTGCGGCCCCGTCTGCGACATGAAGCCCGAATGCGTGGCCAGCCCGCTGTGGCAGGACGTGGGCAACCAGATCGCCGAGATCTTTCGCTCCACCAGCATCCAGGATCTTTGCGACAAGGCCGAAGCGTTGGGTATAGAGCGAAAGCTGGACGCGCGCTTTATGTACTACATCTGATCCGCTCGAACGGTGAATGCGCCCCAAGGCGCAGACCCCAACGCACGACCTGAAGCAGAGAAATTCAGCACACTGGGCCCCGGATTATTCCGGGGCCTTAACTTCGCCGGGGATCGTTGACCGTCACGGCCGCCGCCACGCTTTAGCCGATGAATCCTCAAGCCGGCTAAAGCGCCCACATACCAGAATATTCGCCGGGAGAATGAGTATGCCAGTGCGCAGCCTGGACCAACTAGACCTGAAGGGCCAGCGAGTCTTCGTGCGCGTTGATTTCAACGTGCCGATGGCCGGAGGCGAGATAACCGACGACACCCGCATACGCGCCGCTCTTCCCACCTTGCGCAAAATTCTTTCGGAAGGCGGCTCGCCGGTTGTGGCCTCCCATCTGGGCCGCCCCGCAGGCAAGCCCGATCCGCAGTTCAGCCTTGCGCCCGTCGCAAGACAGCTGGAGAAGCTCCTGGGCGCTCCGGCAAAGGTAAGGCTCGCGCCGCAAGTAGCGGGCCCCATAGCCGCCGAGCTGGCGGCCGCGCTCGCCCCCGGCGAGGTGCTCATGTTAGAGAACGTGCGCTTTGACCCGGGCGAAACCAGGAACGATCCTGAATTGGCGCGTGAGCTGGCCGGGCTGGCCGAGCTCTACGTAAACGACGCCTTCGGCACCTGCCACCGGGCGCACGCCTCTACCGTCGGAGCCGCAGGCCTCTTTGCGCCGAACAAGCGCGCAGCAGGCTACCTGCTGCAAAAAGAGATCGAGTCCTTCGCCCAAGTGCTGGGCGACCCCCCAAGGCCGCTGGTGGCGATCCTGGGCGGTGCCAAGGTGAGCGACAAGATCGGCGTCATCGAAAACCTCTTGGGCAAGATCGACCGGCTGCTTATCGGCGGCGCGATGGCCTACACCTTCCTCGCAGCCAAAGGGCTGGAGGTGGGCGACTCGCTGGTTGAAGCCGACAAGATCGAGCTGGCCGCAAAGCTCATCGCAAAAGCGTCCGGGTGCGGCGTCGAGCTTATGCTGCCGGTGGATAATCTGGCGGCTGCCGAAATTGACGAGGACGCCGCCGTCACCGTCACCCGCAGCGCAGCGGTGCCCCAGGGGCTAAAAGGGCTCGACATCGGGCCGGAGACGATAAAGCTCTACTGCGCAGCTATAGGCGACGCGGCGGCGCTGGTGTGGAATGGCCCCATGGGAGTCTTCGAGTGCGCCCCCTTCGCCGTGGGCACCTTCGCCGTAGCCAAGGCGGTGGCCGAGTGCGAGGGGTTCACCCTGGTGGGCGGCGGCGACAGCGTCGCGGCGCTAAACCGCTCGGGCATGGCCGAAAGAATCGACCACGTCAGCACCGGCGGCGGTGCCGGGCTGGAGCTGTTGGAGGGCAAAACCCTCCCCGGCATAGCCGCGCTCGACGGATAACGTCACCCGTCGGCCTTAACGACAGCTACAATCCCGGCTGCATGTGCCAGCCGAAGCAGGAGGGAAATAAATGCGTAAACCGTTTATCTGCGGCAACTGGAAGATGAACAAGACGATTGCCCAGACCGGCCAGTTTGTCGCCGACCTCCTGCCGTTGATAGCGGGGGTAAAGGACGTGGACGTGGGCTTTGCGCCCCCGGCCAGCGCCCTGGCCCCGGCGGTGGACTTTCTTATCGGCACTGATCTACTTTTGGGGGCGCAAAACGTCCACTGGAAAAAGAGCGGGGCGTTCACCGGAGAGCTGAGCTGCGAGATGCTCGACGAGATCGGCTGCGATTTTGTCCTGGTCGGGCACTCGGAGCGCCGCCAGTACTTTGGAGAAACCGACGAAACGGTGGGGCTTCGCGCCGTCGCCGCCCTTCAGGCCGGGATAACCCCGGTAATCTGCATCGGTGAGCTGCTGGAAGAACGCGACCGTGGTGAAGAGCTCGCCGTGGTAGAGCGCCAGCTTCGCGCCGCCTATGAAAACATCTCCGCCCAGAGCGCCGCAAATACAGTGGTGGCCTACGAGCCCGTCTGGGCGATCGGCACCGGGCGTACCGCCACAGCCGACGAGGCCCAGCGGATGCACAGCCACATAAGAGACGTGCTCGCCAAGCGTTATCGTGATATAGTTTCCCAGCAAATACGCATACTTTACGGTGGCAGCGTCAAGCCAGAAAACGTCGTCGAGATAATGCAGGGGGCCGACGTGGATGGCGCGCTTGTGGGCGGTGCCAGTTTAAGTGCGGAAACATTTGCATCTTTGGTACGTTTTCGTGTATAAATCTCGCCTTCGCCAATGATGGCGATTGGAGGACAGGAAAAGCGATGTATACATTTCTCACCATAATCTACGTACTGGTCTGCATTGCGCTGATCGGTATCGTCCTTTTACAGCAGGGCAAGGGCGCCGACATGGGAGCCAGCTTCGGCGGCTCCAGCCAGACATTTTTCGGAGGCAGCGGAGCCACCACCATGCTCGGCAAGCTCACCGCCGGCGCGGCGCTGCTCTTCATGGTCACCGCCATCGGAATCAGCCTGATGCAGCTCTCCGAATCCAAAGGCACCGACCTCA
>CAXMSR010000154.1:0-4406 GCA_964195725.1 uncultured Kiloniellaceae bacterium
GCGCGCGGCTCGACGTCGGGACGCTTTAGCCCCAGGGCGTCCATGTCCACATAGAACTCGTCGATGAATTTTTGCGCCAGCTCGGCTGCGCTGATGCCTTTTTCGTTGGCGCGGTTGATTATCTTGTCGTCGATGTCGGTGAAGTTGCGTACGAAGGTGACTTCAAAGCCTGCGTAGACGAGGTAGCGGTAGATCACGTCGAAGACGATGGCCGAGCGCGCGTGGCCGATGTGACAGAGATCGTAGACGGTGACGCCACACACGTACATGCCCAGCTTGCCCGGCACAACCGGGTTCAGCGGCTCCTTTTTATCGGTCAGCGTATTGAAAACGCGAAGAGACATAGCTGTGAATTCCTTTCAGATGCTGCAAAAACTCTCGATTGGCTCAATTTTACCGGATGAACGGCGGAATTTATCAGATTAACGCTTTGGAGTAAATAGAACGAACGCTTTGGAGCAAATGAGCAAACGCCTTGAAGCAAATATAACGCCGGAGATCACTTGTTTTTGCGCGCCGCTTCCTCGGCGCTCTTCCGGGTCTCCTCCTGTTCGCGAGTCGCCGCCTGCCGCATCGCCCCCTCGGGGAGGGTTTCGAGCGCCTGCTTGTAGTGTTTGAGGCTCAGGCCGGGGGCTAGCTTTCGCCAATAACGCGCCAGCTCCAGGTGTGCCTCCGGCTCGCGCCCTACCTTGCCCAGCGCCAGGGCGCGCTGGTATTGCAGCTTGGCCCAGCGCACTTTGCGCTTCGCGAGATAGTCGTAGACCCGTAAAGCCTCGTCTGCCCGGTTGCTCTCAAGATAGGCCCAGCCCAAAGTTCGCAGCACCGCTTCGTCGGCGTTGCCGCCAGCGAGGAGCGTTTCAAGGCGCGCCAGCCCCTTGGGGAACCCCCCCGAGTGCATCTCTACCAGCGCTCTTTCGTGCGTCGCCTCGACGTTGCCCGGCAAAAGCTTATCGCAGAGATCCAGATATTTAAGGGCGCGGCTATGTCTTGCGCCGCCGCGAAGAACTATCGCTGCGGCCAGTTGACGGCTGAAATCGCCGCTCGACTTGTCGGCTTCGCTGGTGTAGTGGTCCAGCGCCCACTGGTCGGTGTCCAGCGAAACAAGCCGGGCTTTGAGCAGATAGAAATAGCCCCTGAAAGGATCGGGGGCAGATGATGCGCCGCCGTTCTCCAGGCTGGAGGCGAGGCGGGTCGAGCGGGCGGCGGGTACGGGATGAGTCATCATGTAGGCCGGATAGTCTTCGGGCACCGCCGAGCGCCTTCTGAGAGTGTCCATGAAACGCACCAGCCCCCAGCCCGAGTAGCCTGCGCCCTTTAGGGCCGCCAGCCCCCGGCGGTCGGCGTCTTCTTCGTCAGCCCGGCTGTACTGGAGCATCTTGGCCTGCACGCCTGCCAGACCAAACGCCGAGACCGCCATTGCCACGTCGGGCTGGCCCATCGCCCCCGCTGCTACGGCTGCAAGCAGTGCCCCCAGGGTGGCCCAGTTCATCGCCCCCGCCTTTTCGCTGCGGTAGGCTATGTGGCGTCCCTCCGCATGCCCCATCTCGTGGGCGATAACCCCGGCCAGCTCTTCTTCGTCCTCCATCGCCTTGATAACACCGGTGGTGAGGAAAAGGTAGCCGCCGGGGATGGCGAAGGCGTTGACCATCGGGCTGTCCATCACATGAACTTGTACCTTGAACTCTTTGGCGTTCATCCCCACCGTGAGTGTTTCGACTAACGAAGCGATATAGCCGGTCACGTAGGGGTCGTCGACAAACCGGTAGCTCTCTTTTATCCGGCTGGTGGCCTCGCGGCCTATCTCGCCCTCCTCCTTTTTCGTCATGGAGGGCGCGGCCAGCGCGGCTGTCGGGAGCCAAAGGGTGTAGCACCATAAGAGGGCGAGGGCTATAGAGAAGCTTTTTCTGAGGAGTTTCATGGCACAAAGGTACCGCAAATCGCTTAGGATGTAAAAGGTTTGAGGCTTTGTGCCGCGCTCTTGCCGTGGTAGAATTGCAACCGTAAAATTTTAATGTCGCCACCTCCTGTGGGTGGCCGGAGCCATAAATATGCCTCGTTCCATCGTCTTTCCCTTCTCCGCGCTGGTAGGCCAGGAGAAGATGAAGCTGGCCTTAGTGTTAAACGTCATCGACCCCTCGATAGACGGAGTGCTGATACGCGGCGAGCGCGGCACCGCCAAGTCCACCGCCGTGCGCGCGCTGGCGACACTTATGCCCGAGATTTCAGTTGGCGAAGGGTGCGCGTTTGGTTGCGATCCCTCCAAACCCGGCCAGCTGTGTCCGACCTGCCTCGACCTGCAAGAGAGCGGCGGGAAGGTCGCGACCTCCACCCGTAAGATGCGCGTGGTTGAGCTGCCGGTGGGTGCCACCGAGGACCGCGTGGTGGGCTCCATTGACATGGAGCGCGCCCTGAAGACGGGAGAGATGCATTTTGAGCCCGGCATCCTGGGGCGCGTACACCGTGGCTTTCTCTACGTGGACGAGGTGAACCTGCTGGAAGACCATCTGGTAGACGTGCTGCTCGATTCCGCCGCCATGGGGGTTAATCGTATAGAACGCGAGGGCATCTCCTTTGCGCACCCTTCAAACTTCGTCCTGGTGGGCACGATGAACCCGGAAGAGGGCGATCTTCGGCCGCAGCTGATGGATCGCTTCGGGCTCTGTGCCGATGTTGTCGGCATTAGCGACCTCGCGCAGCGGGTGGACGTGATACGCCGCCGCCGCGAGTACGAGCGCGACCCGGCGGGCTTTAGAAGCGCGTGGGAAGCCGAAGAGAAGCTCCTGGGCGAGCGGATACTCGCCGCCGAGGCTCTTTTGCCGCGCGTCTCGGTGGATGACGAGACCCTTGAGACGATAGCCGGGCTCAGCATTACGCTGGGGGCCGACGGGCACCGCAGCGATCTGGCGATGTACAAGGCCGGCGCGTCGCTGGCGGCCTTTCGTGGGCGCGTTGAAGTGGTGGACGACGACATCCGCGACGCGGCGGCGTTGGTCGATCCCCACAGGATGAAGAAATCCGCCCTCGAAGAACGCATCCTCTCCGAAGAAGAGATCGTCACCTCCATCGCCAAGAGCCGCGAAGAGCAGAAGCTGCGGCGCACCAAAGCGGCGTCGAGTAAAAAAAAACTCATCTGAGCCCGGAAAAGAAGACCGGTGACCGCGAAGTGCGCGAAGAGAGGGTCTTCGAGTCCCGGGGGCAATTCCTCGTTAAAACCCGCAAACAGACGCTGCGCTTCACCGGCCCGGCTTCGCGAGGGCGCAGAATCCGCCGAAATGATGTGCCGGGTTCGGGGCGCTACCTCAAAGCCAGACTGCCGCGCGCCGAGTCCTCGTCCGGTATTGCGCTCGACGCCACGCTTCGCGCCGCTGCCCCCCACCAACTCTCCCGACGTCTCTCAGGCGCTTGCCCGGAAGGGGATGGCTCAACCGAGACCGGACACACACCGCAAAGCTCTCCGCAAAATATCGTAACCATCCTCTCCCACGATCTACGCGAGAAAGTCCTGTCGCGCCGCACCGGAGCCAGCGTGCTTTTCTGCGTGGACGCCTCGGGCTCGATGGGCACCGAAGAGGTGATGGGGCAGGTCAAGGCGATAGTGCTGGGGCTATTGACCGACGTCTACCAGAAGCGCGACCGGTTGGCGCTCCTCTCGTTTCGCGGCACCGAAGCGAGGCAAGCGCTGCCCTTTACCACCAGCGTCGAGCTGGCGCACAAAAAACTCAAGACGCTGCCCACCGGCGGCAAATCTCCGCTGGCGCTGGCTTTGGCTAAATCCATCCAGCTATTAAAGAGGGAGGTCAACCAAGCCCCCGGCAGAACGCCGCTCTTGGTGCTCTTAACCGACGGGCGCGCCAATATCTCCATGGCCGGGGCCGACCCCTACGACGAAGCCCTCCATCAGGCCCGAAGAATCCGCAAGCTGGGCGTGCGAACCCTAGTGGTAGACACCGATCTGACCTGGATAGATTCCTATCCCTATGCGCGGATACTGGCCGAGGCGATGGGGGCAAAGTGTTTGAGGCTGGCGGATTTGGAAGCGGAGAAGATAGTTGAGTTTATTCTGGGGTAGGTAGAGTAGTTGAAGAGACCAAAAAGGCCCACCGCCAGCGGTGGGCCTTTTTGTATTGGAAGCAGGTCTGTCTAAACGTGGTAGCTAAGCCCCATCGCCTTGCGCACTTTGGTCACCGTGTCGGCGGCGGCGGCGCGGGCCTTTTCGGCACCCTTGGCCAATATGGCGTAAACTTCGTCGGGGTTCGCCAGCAGCTCTTCGTAGCGGGCGCGGTTGGGCTCGAAGTAATCCCAGATCATCGCTATCAGCTCTTTTTTAACATCTGAATACTTTAAAGGATGGTTCAGGTAGCGATCTCTAAGTTCCTCTAATTGCTCGGCTGTTGCGAAGAGCTTGT
>CAXMSR010000155.1:0-4377 GCA_964195725.1 uncultured Kiloniellaceae bacterium
GGGCTATCTCTTCGCCGGGTATGTGGCGCTGGTCCAGTAGATAGGGAGAGGATACTTTTTGTTGCTCGCCAAAGGCCTTAATTATCCTCACGAGCTCGTCAAAGTCTACGTCCTTGGAGATGAAGCCGTGCGCGCCGGAGCTCATCGCTTCGCGTACCTTGGCCGGGGCGTCGTGTAGCGAGAGCATCAGGATGCGCGTCTTGGGCAGGCGTTCAAGGATCGCCTTCGCAGCGTCTATGCCGCCCAGCTTGGGCATGGACATATCCATCAGGACGATGTCCGGGCGGTGCTTTTGCGCCATCGTCACCGCTTCGGCTCCATCGGCAGCCGTAGCCACTACCTCCAGCGCGTCGTTTGCATCCAGAGCCTCTTTAAAACACTGGCGCAACAGCCGCTGATCCTCTGCGATAAGAATGTTTATGGGCATCGACCGGATCCTTCTTAAGAAGGTAGTGCTTGAAATGGTAATTGCCTATAATCTCAATTGCCTCTGTGCCACAAACTAGCATAGATTCCTGTTGGAGTGTATTTCTTGGAGTAAACTTAATCGATTTTGCCGGGTGATTGCCATGAATGATCTTGAAGAACGAAATTTGCTTGAAAAACGTCCCTATGTCGATTTCGACTATACGCGTGTGTTGGAGCTGACCCGCTCTGGCACATGGTCGGTCGCGGTCGAAGACTTCTTTGTGGAAGAGGTGCAGCTCTATCCTTTCTGCGGCGAGGGCGAACACGCGGCTCTGGTCGTTGAAAAAAAAGGGGTGACCACCCGCGACCTCGCCAAGGCGGTGGGCGCGCGCTTGGGTGTTGGCCCGGCGGCGGTGGGGTATGCCGGCATGAAAGACAAGGCCGCGACATGCGTGCAGGCGTTCACCATCACCGGGGCCGACGAGGCGGTGGCAGCCGAGGCGTTTGTGGCCGAGGGGGCGAGGGTGCTCACGCAGACGAGGCACACCAATAAGCTGCGCCTGGGGCATCTGGCGGCAAACCGCTTCAAGGTGCTCTTGCGCGGGGGCGATGAAGAGGCGGCAGGGCAGGGGTTGGCAAAGCTCGCCGAGGTAGGTGTGCCCAACTATTTCGGCCCGCAGCGCTTTGGGCAGTCCGGCGATAACGCGATCGCAGGGCTGCGCCTTTTGCAGGGAGGGCGGCGCGTGGGGCGCTGGAAGCGCGACCTGCTAATCTCGGCGCTGCAATCGGTGATTTTCAACGAAGTGCTCGCCAGGAGGATCGAAGCGGGTGAATACCTTACCGCGCTTTCGGGCGACGTGATGAAGAAGGTGGACTCCGGGGGAGTGTTTGTCTGTGAAGACGAAGCGGTGGACCAACAGCGGCTGGACAGCTTTGAGATTTCGCCCACCGGGCCGATGAACGGCAAGAAGATGGTTGACCCCAAAGGGGGGTGCGCCGAGCGGGAAGAGGCTGTGCTGGCCGATTTGGGGCTGGAGGCGCAGCTGTTTTCCCGGCAGACCGGCACGAGACGCCCGCTGCGCTCGCCGCTGTCGGGGTGTGAAACGCTGGCTGACGAGGCCGGGGTGTGGCTCTGTTTTGCCTGCCCGCCGGGTGTCTACGCCACCTCGGTGGTGCGCGAGATCGCCGCCTCGGGGGCGAAGCGGGTCGTCAGCTAGCCAAGGTTGATTTTTAAGGGTTGAGGTGGTTAAGGTACCGCACTTTTAAGCCTCGTTGGTTTCCCTTTTGGAAATACAGGGTATAATTTCAGCGTGGCAACAAAACCTCTCCCCTTCGCTCCAAAGGAGTAACCATGCTCAGGAAAATTGGTTCCGTTGCACTTCTCGCTGCCTTCGTTTTGGTTCAAGTACCCTTCGCAGTCGCCGGGGACTTTGACGTAGAAGCTGCCAAGGCGCTCTTTGAGACCAAATGCTCGCGGTGCCACCCCACGTCGAGGCCGCTCTCGAAAAACATGGATAAAGATGGCTGGGCCATGACAGTTAAGCGCATGCAGGGCAAAAGTCCCAACTGGCTCACCGACGATGAAGTGGCTACCGTGATCGAGTTTTTGTCGAGGACACAGGGTAAGTAACCCCCTTCACGGTTTCGGGCGACCGCCCGGAAGCTCTCGGAATGCTTTCGAGCAGTCGAAACCACCCCCTCCATCCCCTCCACCTGGACTGACGTCGCTTGTCAGGGCTCGGTGGAAGGGTGTGAGCGTATCGCCTTTTTTAGCGCTGAAGCGTCAGTCCATTTTACCACTATGCGCCCTGTCACCTCTGCGTTCAGCATTGTGATCCAAGGGCGCGTTTCGCCCTCAAACTGTTCCAACATCAGCGCCTTGAAGGTGTCGGTCATCTCGCTCTGCCTTCGGGCAAATTAATCATATTTTATTGGAATGTCAGCCCGAGCGGCTAAGGCAACGTGGTAATCTGCGCTTGCCCCCCAATTGCGTCATTGTATTTGCAGCGCGTCAGGGTAGAATCTGCCCAGACAGCCGCCCGCATTGCGTCGTCTGCCGCCTGAATATTTGCTGCAAATCCCGGTCAAGGAGCTTGAAACAGCTATGCTTAAATGCGTTGGAACCAGAAAAACCAAGATCGTCTGCACCATCGGCCCGGCCACAAACACCCTGGAGGGAATAACCCGGCTGATTGAAGCGGGGATGGACGTGGCCAGGCTCAACTTTTCCCACGGCACCCACGCCCAGCACCGCGAAGTGATAGGGCTGGTGCGGCAGGCATCGCGCGATACCGGCAAAGATATAGCTATCTTGCAAGATCTCTGCGGACCGAAGATACGAGTGGGCGAGATCGAGGGGGGAACTGTCGAGCTAAGGGCGGGAGAGCTATTGAGGCTTATCCCCAAAGGTAGTGGGCCGGCATCTGGCGGCGACATCGAGGTGAGCCACCCCAGGTTTGGCGAAGAGGTCAAGGTGGGCGACGCGGTCTTTCTGGCCGACGGCCTGCTCGAGCTCTGCGTCGAAGGGGTCGGCCAGGATGGCTTGGTTACGTGCCGGGTGGTTATCGGCGGCATCCTCTCGTCGCGAAAAGGCGTGAACATTCCCTCCAGCCCGCTGAAGATGGACTCGTTTACCCAGAAGGACAGAGAAGACCTCGCCGTGGGGCTAGAAGAGGGGGTAGACATTGTCGCGCTCTCCTTTGTGCGCCACGAAGACGACCTTTTGCCGGTGCGCGAAATGGTCAGGGCCAGCGGGGCCTCTACCATGGTTCTGGCAAAGATAGAGAAACCCCAGGCCCTGGAGCGACTGGAGCAGATATTGGCCGCCGCCGACGGCCTAATGGTGGCGCGTGGCGACCTGGGGGTCGAGGTAGGCCCCGAAGTGGTGCCGATAATTCAGAAGAAGATCATCAAGCTCTCGCGCCACGCAGGCAAGCCGGTTATCACCGCTACCCAGATGCTTGCCTCGATGGTAGCCTCGCCCAGACCCTCCCGCGCCGAGGCGGCGGATGTAGCCAACGCCATCCTCGACGGCACCGACGCCCTCATGCTCTCGGAAGAGACGGCAGCGGGCAGCTACCCCTTTGAAGCGGTGTGCATGTTGGGGCGCATCGCGGTGCAAACCGAACCCGAGCTGCCGAGCGCCTCATACCTGACGGAAGAGGCCGTAACCAGCGACCTCATCCCCATGACCGAGTCTGCCATCAGCCGCGCGGCGGCGTGGCTGGCGCAAGACCTGACGGTGGCGGCGATGGTGGCCTCCACCACTTCGGGCTCTACACCAAAGCTGGTGGCGCGCTTTCGCCCACGCTGCCCCATCGTCGCGCTGACCAACAACCCGGCCACCTATAGGCAGCTGAACCTCTCGTTCGGGGTTATCCCCTACCTTGCCCCGCAGTTTTCCACCACCGACGAGATGTTTGAAAAGGCGCGCGAAGCCGTCGTTGCCCTGCACCTTGCCGAAAGGGGAGAGCGCCTGGTCATAACCGCCGGGGTACCCACCGGAGTGCCGGGAAGAACCAACCTCGTTAAAGTCATCGAAGTGGAGTAGCTCTCAGCCGCTTGCAGCCATGGGACGTTTTAGATAGTATTGCACTTAAAGTTAAGGTGAACAGGGAACTTCACATTTTTGCCTCAGCCATATATCGCCGGAGATTGTAGTAATGCCAAGAGGTTGCGTCGCTGGTTTTATCGCGTTCGTGTTTGCGTCGCTCTGCGCGCTGCCAACGGTTCGCGCCGAGGTGGTGTATATCGAACCTCTGAGGTTCGCCCCCGATCTGGTCACGGGCGAGCAGAGCCAGCCGCCGCCGTGCGAGGTTCGCGACCTCATAACCCGGGGGCTGATCGACGTTGGGTGCACCATGCTTCCCCGGCTGGAAAAGCAGATACCGGAAGTGGTAGTCACTATGCTCTACGAGCAGATAGGCGACGGCGGTTGGCTCACCGTCTCTTCCTCCGACATCGTCGTGG
>CAXMSR010000156.1:0-4374 GCA_964195725.1 uncultured Kiloniellaceae bacterium
CGCCACCCCGGCGCTGAGGCGCTCCATGAAGGCGTCGAAGATCGACTCGTGGACATAGATGCGCTGGACAGAGACGCACACCTGCCCCGCGTGGTAGTAGCCGCCCTTGACCAGCAGCGGGATAAGGTCGGCGATGTCGGCGGAGCTGTCCACTACAACCGGAGCCGCGCCTCCGTGCTCAAGAGCGCAGCGCACTCCGGGAGCGAGCTTGGAGCGAAGGTGCCACCCCACGCGCGCGCTGCCGATGAAGCTGAAGAAGTTGATTTCGCTGGAGGTCACCAGCATCTGCGCCACTTCATTGGAGCAGGGAACCGCCAGCGCCCACTGCTCGGGCAGCCCCGCGTGGTGCAGCAGTTGAATAAAGCGCAGACAGGAAAGAGGCGTGTCGGGGGCGGGCTTGACCAGCACCGGGCATCCGGCGGCTACAGCCGTGCCCACCTGATGAACGATGAGGTTGAAAGGGTGGTTAAAGGCGCTGACCGCCACCACAACGCCGATCGGTTCGCGAAGTGTGAACGCCACCCTGCCAAGCGCCGCAGCGCTGCCCTGCATCGGTATCTGCTGCCCGTGGATGCGTGGAGCCTCTTCGGCGCAGAGGCGCAAGCCGTTCTCGGCCCGCGCGATCTCGATACGCGCATCGGCCAGCGGCTTTCCGCCCTCCTTGGCTATGAGGAGCGCCAACTCTTCGGCCTCTTCGCCGACGAGGTCGGCCATGCGCGAGAGGATCTCGGCGCGCTTAAACCCCGGCAGCCAGTGCTCGGTGTCGCCAAAGGCGGCTTTGGCAAAGGCGAGCGCGGCCAGCGCGGCGTCTTCGTCGGCGAGCTGTAATCTGCCCACCACCTCGCCGCCGTAGGGCGAGCGCACTTCGACGTAAGCGAGGTTGTCGGTGGAGAGGCCGGGGATCGTCAGCGGGTAGTCTTTAAAACTCATGCAAAAACCCTTTCGCGATTGCCGGCAAGCGTCGCTGCCGACAAATAGCGGTATCGGCAAACGTCAATGCCAGCAGCATTAATGAGAAATAATCTCGCCGAGCCGCTTGGTCAGTTTCATATTTTCGCCGTAATCGACGGGGACTACAATGACCGTGGGGCGGCTCTGTTCGGCAAACCCCTTCTCAAGGGCGACCTTGAAATCGGAGGCTTTCTCGACCTTCAGGGCCTGACAACCAAAAGACTCGGCGAGGGCTATAAAATCGGGGTTCAAAAGATCGATGTTTGAGTGGACGCCAAACGCGACCTCCTGCTTCCATTTTATCAGCCCGTACTGGCCGTCTACCCAGAGCACCACCGTGATGGGGGCACTGTAGCGAACCGCCGTTATCAGGTCTTGCACGTTCATCATAAAACCGCCATCGCCACAAAGCGCCACTACGTTGCGTTCGGGCACCAGCCGCTTGGCCGAGATGGCTGCGGGGAGCGCGAACCCCATGGAGCAAAAACCGTTGGTGATGAAACACGTCCCCTCGCGGTAGGTGGGGTAGTGGCGCGCCACCCACATCTTGTGCGCGCCTACGTCGGTGACGAGAATATCTTCGTCAGCCATCGCGCCGCGCAGGTCGCTGAGGATGCGCTGGGGCTTTAGGGGGAAGCCATCGTCGGCGTCATGGCGATGCAGCTCGGCGGTCATCATCTCGCGCATTTCGCCCACATGGGCTTCATAGCTGTCCGAGCGTTTTCGCTGCACCGGGCAGCAGTGCTGATTCAGGGTGGTCAGCGCCGCGCCTATGTCGCCCACGATCTCCACATCTACGTTGTAGAGGGCGTCTAGCTCCGGCGGCTTGGTGTCGATGTGGATGATTTTTTTTTCCCGCCCGATATTCCACCGGTCGGGGTGCCACTCCACCATGTCGTAGCCCACCGCGATGACCAGATCGGCGTGCTCGAAAGCGTCCAGCACGACATCTTTAGAGCCCAACCCCACGCAGTAGAGCGAGCGCGGGTGGTTAGCAGGCAGCGCGCCCTTGCCCATGAAGGTGCATGCGCCGTAGATGCCGGTCTTCTCAACAAACTCCACGAGCTTGTCGCCCACCTTGTGGCGCACACAGGCGTCGCCGATGAGGAGGATGGGGAACTCGGCTTCGGCCAGCATCTCAAGCGATTCATCCACGCGATCGGGGTCTACGCCGGCGCGCGAGCGGCGAATCTTCACTCCGATGATCTGGGCGTCGGTATCCATCTTGGCGATGTCTTCGGGCAGCTCGATCAGGGTCGCGCCGGGGCGCTCTCCGCGAGAGAGGCGAAACGCCTTGTGGATCACCTCGGGGACGTTGTCGGGGTCGCGGATGGTGCAGGCCCACTTGGTCACCGGCTTGAACAGGCCGACCGAGTCCATGTTCTGATGCGACTGCTTGTGGAGCCTTTTGGTGCTGGCTTGGCCTATTATCGCCACCAGCGGCGAGTTGTCCATGTTGGCGCTCGCCACTCCCGTCACCAGATTGGTCGCGCCGGGGCCCAGTGTGGCCAGACACACCCCCGGCTCGCCCGTCATGCGCCCGTACATATCGGCCATGAACGCCGCAGCCTGCTCGTGTCGGCAGACCACAAACTCGATGGGAGAGGTCAAGAGCGCGATCATCAAATCGGCGTTCTCTTCCCCCGGAACCCCGAAGATCGTCGTGACCCCTTCAGCCTCAAGGGCCTTTAGAAAAAGCTCTGCACATTTCAACTTGACCGACCTCCACAACCGTTGGTTTACGCCGTCTTCGCCCCGGACAAGGGGGAGAACCAAAGAGAGAAAGCAAAAGGCAGAAGACGGAGGACATAAAACAATCCTTCGCCCTCGGCACCTTGGTAAATAATATCAGTAAATTGCGGCTGTGCATTGACGTGCAGCAAGCGGGCCCGTTAATCAGACCATAATCAAACCATCTTCAACGGGTCGAGCAGCTCGTCTAGCTCTTGGGCAGTCCCGACCCCAAGTGCCAGCGCCGCCTCGCGAAGCGTAATCCCCTCTTCGTGCGCCTTGTGCGCCACCTCGGCGGCTTTCTCGTACCCCACCACTTGCGCCAGCGGTGTAACCAGGGCGAGGCTCGTCTCCAGATGTTCGCGGCACCGCTCCGGGTTGGCCGTTAGTCCCTGCACACACTTCTCGCCGAGGAGCGTCGCCGCCTTAGCCATCAATTCGATGGAGGTTAAAAGGTTGTAGGCGATGAGCGGCATCATGAGATTGAGCTCCAAAACCCCGGAGCCGCCAGCCATTGCCACTGCGCTGTCCAGCGCCAGCGTCTGCACCGACGCCTGCAACACCGCTTCGGGCACCACCGGGTTGACCTTGCCGGGCATGATCGACGAGCCCGGCTGCACCGCCGGGAGGGTGAGCTCGCCCAGCCCGCCCCGTGGCCCCGACGCCATCCAGCGCAAATCGTTGGCGATCTTCATAAGCTCTACCGCCACGCCACGCACGGCAGCGCTGGCGGCGACACAAGCCGAGCGCGAGCCCAGCGCCGCGAAGCTGTTGTCGGCGGGTTTGAGCATAAAGCCGCTCTCGGCGGCCAGTAGCTCGATCACCCCGGGGGCGAATTTTGGATCGGAGTTTACCCCGGTCCCAACTGCCGTCCCTCCAAGGGGGAGCTCTAAGAGAGCCTTAACGCAAGACCTGACACCACCAGTAACTGCCCGCAGTTGTTTGCCATATGCGCTGAACTCGGAACCGAGCCTGACGGGCAGAGCGTCCATCAGGTGTGTTCGCCCAAGCTTTACGATACCCCTGAACTGGGTTGCTTTGGCTTCAACTGCTTTCTCCAGCTCCTCAAGGGAGGGCAGCAGTTCGCGGCTGAGCGCCTTGACAGCGGCCAGATGCAGTGCCGTGGGAAAGACATCGTTGGAGGATTGGCACCGATTGACGTGATCGTTGGGGTGAACGGGGTCTTTAGCGCCGCGCGGCGAACCCAGCGCCTCGCACGCCATGTTGGAGAGCACTTCGTTGACATTCATGTTGGCCGAGGTCCCCGAGCCGGTCATGAAGGGAGAGAGGGGGAAATGAGCCGAGTAGTTGCCGTCTATGATGCTGGCGGCTGCTTCCCTAATTGCCTTTGACGCTTCCGGAGGTATAAGCCCCAGCTCGCCGTTTACCTGCGCCGCCGCCCTCTTTACCCGCACCAGCGCCAGCCAAAGCCCTTCGGGTAGCTGCCCCACCCCTATGCCGTTTCCCAGCGCGCGCTGGGTCTGGGCCCCCCAGAGGACTTCGTCAGCGACCTCGACTTCGCCGAGGGTGTCGCGTTCCACTCTGTTTCCCACCGTCGTCCTCCAATGCATGTAATTGCTGCTGTGAAAATAACGCTGCCGTATGACAAACAATATCCGTAGTCGGGCGTTATGCAAAGACTTTACGCAAAAAAAGGGGAGAGCGTCTCGCTCCCCCCCTTCCAGTTTAATC
>CAXMSR010000157.1:0-4008 GCA_964195725.1 uncultured Kiloniellaceae bacterium
CGGCGGGCTCGTCCAGAAGGAGCAGAAAGGGGTCGGTGGCCAGGGCGCGGGCTATCTCCAGGCGGCGTTGTGCTCCGTAGGGCAGGTTCTTCGCCAGATCGTTGGCGTGAGTTGCCAGCCCCATTTTTTTCAGGAGATTGTAGCTATTGACGGCTATCTGGCGCTCTTCGGCGCGGGTGCCGGGGCCCCGGAAGATCGCCCCCAGGATGCCTGCGCTGGTGCGACAGTGCATGCCGACCATTACGTTCTCCAGCGTCGTCATGTTGGCGAAAAGGCGGATATTCTGAAACGTCCTGGCCATCCCGCGCTCGGTGATCTTGTTGGGCTTTAGCCCGTTGACCCGTTTGGGCTGCTTGCCCGGCGCGATCATCATTACGTCGCCGCCGGTGGGCTTGTAGATGCCGGTGATGCAGTTGAACAGTGTCGTTTTTCCAGCGCCGTTGGGCCCGATGAGGGCGACTATCTCGCCGGTCTTCACGTCGATGTCCACCGTGTCAACGGCTCGCAGGCCGCCAAAATCCATGGTGAGGCCCTTTACGTCGAGTACTATATCAGCCATTTATGTCAAGCCTCTTCCAGTTCTTCAATGCCTTGAAACTCATATTTTCGCCTCGTGCTCGGGATGAAACCCAAGGGCCGAAAGACCATGATGTAGACCATCGCCAGACCGAAAAAAAGCATGCGGTACTCGCCCAGCCCACGCACATACTCGGGCAAAAGCTTTAACACGAAGGCTGCCAGTATTACCCCCAGGATCGAGCCCTGTCCGCCCAGCACTACGATGGCGAGGATCAGCACCGATTCCCAGAACTCAAAGCTCTTGGGGTTGATGAAGGTGGTGTTTGCGGCGAAGATGACCCCCGCCATGCCCGCCCAGGTGGCTCCCACCGCGAAGGCGGTGAGCTTCACCTTCATACGGTCGATGCCCATCGCCTGACACGCGGTCTCATCCTCGCGCAGCGCTACCCAGCTGCGGCCAAGGCGCGAGTTCTGCACGCGGTTGACGACAAATATGGTGAAGAGCACAAGGGCCACGACGATGTAGTAGATAAAGACGCGCGAATCGGTGAGTGAGAGTTCCTGGCCCAAAAGGGTGGGGCCGGGGATGTTGCCGATGCCGCTGGGGCCGAAAGTCAGGTCGTCCCAGTTCTCGAGGAGCAGGCGGATTATCTCGCCAAAACCCAGGGTCACGATGGCGAGGTAATCGCCGCGAAGCCTAAGCACCGGGATGCCCAGCAGTATCCCGAACGCCGAGCCCATCAGCGCGCCGATGGGCAGCGCGATCCAGAAGCTGATGCCAAAATGGTAGTTCAACAGTGCGTAGGCGTAAGCCCCAACCGCGTAGAACGCTACGTAGCCAAGGTCCAGAAGACCCGCCAGCCCGACCACTACGTTTAGCCCCAGCCCCAGCATGATGAAGATCAGCGCGCTTATCATCGTCTGCAAGCCGTAGGCGCTTACCAGCATGGGGAAGGCCAGGGTGAGCAGCGCGACGGTGCCAAGGGTGGGATTCAGGAGGCGCGGCGTGGTGACGAGTTTGTTCCACAGCTCGCCGATCTTCGCCGACTTTTTGGGGCCGGGCAAGGCTCTCGCTTTACGGGCCACCATGTGCATGCGGATCATGTTGATGACGAACGCGCCGATGCCGACGGCGACCATGTTCATCCAGCGCCACTCGATCACCTGCTCGACGGTGTTTACTCGTATAACCACCAGCGGAAAGGTGAGGAAGATGAACCAGAGGGCGACGAGCAGGGATCTTTTTATCATCAAAAACATCTCGTCACACCTTCTGTGTCTTGGTTTTGCCGAGCAGTCCGGCAGGTCTGAAAATCAGGATGAGCACCAAAAGCAAAAATGCGAAGACGTCTTCGTAATCGCTCCGGATGTAGCCGGTGGCGAAGCTCTCCGTCAAGCCGAGCACCAAAGACCCCAGCACCGCTCCGGGGATCGAACCGATCCCGCCCAGAACGGCTGCGGTGAAAGCCTTTATGCCCGCTATAAATCCTATAAAGTAGTTGATCTGCTGCATGTGAGAGGCGACTAGCACGCCTCCAATCGCCGCCAGCGCAGAGCCGATGACGAAGGTGGCCGAGATGACGTTATTCACCGGGATGCCCACCAGGAGCGCCATCGTGCGGTCCTGGGCAGTGGCCCGCATTGCTTTTCCTATGCGGGTGAACTGGATCAGCAGCGTCAAGAGCAGCATTACCACCGCAGTGACCGTCAGGATCACCAAGTCGGCGCTTGAGAAGATGTGCGAGATCGGCTCAAGGAACTCGAACTCGGGTATCAGGTTGGGGAAGGGCAGAAAGTCCGAGGTCTGCGCGAGCAGGACGTAGTTTTGCAGAAAGATCGACATACCCAGCGCGCTGATCAGCGGGCTAAGGCGCGGCGCGTGGCGCAGCGGCTTGTAGGCCAGCTTTTCCACCGTGAAGCCGTAGGCTCCCGAGTAGATTATCGCCATCACCATCGCCATCGCCAGCACCGCAGGGCCGGTAAAACCGGCCATCGTCAAGACGCTGGCGGTTATGAGCGCGATGAACGCGCCGATCATGTAGATCTCGCCGTGGGCGAAGTTGATCAGCTCGATGATGCCGTAGACCATCGTATAGCCCAGGGCTATCAGGGCGTAGATAGCCCCCTTGCGAAGCCCGATCAGGGCATATTCCATAAACGCGAGTAACGCTTCAGACTCGAACACCGATACACACCTTTGAACCTAGGATAAGGGAAAAATAACAGCGTAAACGGGTGCGACCACAGGGGCCGCACCCGCTCACGTCAACTGCAAAAGTCGGCGACGAGCTATTACTGCTCTACGTATACGCCGTTAATTACCTTGTACATGGAGAAGCCGACGCCGATGGCGTCGCCCTTGTCGTCAAAGCTGATCTTGCCGACGGGGGTCTCGATGAACTCGGAGCGAAGCGCCTTGGTTATGGCGTCGTAGTCGGTGGAGCCGGCTTTTTCGATGGCGTTCAAGAGCGCCATGGCAGCTGCGTAACCTTCATTGAAGAAGGCGCCCGGATCTTCGCCGTAGGTGTCTTTGTGTTCTTTAACAGCCTTTTTGTAAAGAGCCAAATCGGAGACATCCATGGGGCCGGAAGCGTATACGCCCTCGGCGAACTCGCCGGCAACCTTGATGAAAGTCTGGTCTTTGACGCCGTCATCGGAGACGAAGAAGGTCTTCATCTTCTTCTTGCGCATCTGGGTCACGATCTTGGAAGCTTCTGGGTGATAACCGCCAAATACTACTGCGTCGGCTTTTTCGCCCTTGACCTTCTGGACGATGGCGGAGTAATCGACTGCGCCGGGGGTTACGCCTTCGAAAAGAACAACTTCAACGCCGTCCATCTTCTCAAGGAAGGTCTTGGCGTATTCTGCGTAGCCCTTGCCGTAGTCACCCTTGTCGTGTAGCACTGCGACGCGCTTTGCGCCCAAGGTCTTAACGGTGAACTCGGCGCCCAGCTTAGCCTGCATGTCATCGGAAGCGATGGTGCGGAAGAAGTTGGGGTTATCGCCACTGTAGGTCAGCGCGGGGTTGGTGGCCGAAGGCGACATGGCTACGACTTTGGCGTCGCGATAGATGCCTACGGCGGGCTTGGTAGCGCCGGAGCAGATGTGACCGAGAACTACGGAGACGCCCTCGGAGACGAGCTTGGTGGCGGTGTTGGTGGCAACTTCAGGCTTGCAGACGTCATCTTCGATGAAGAGCTGGACCTGCTTGCCCAGAACGCCGCCCTTGGCGTTGATGGCTTTTACCACCAGCTCGGCAGCGCGAACGGTGGGGATGCCGTATGAGGCGAGGTCGCCGCTGTGGGGGCCGGCTACGCCCATTTTGATGGTGTCGGCCGCGAAGCCAAAGGATGCGCCGCAGACCATCGTGGCCGCAGTAAGAGCTACTACCAAAAATCTCTTCATGTTTACCTCCTGATTGGTTGGGTACTGCCGTTTTGGACAATTATAATAAATGATTGTGCAGCTATAATAAATGATTGTGCAGCC
>CAXMSR010000157.1:4018-4373 GCA_964195725.1 uncultured Kiloniellaceae bacterium
GTAGGCTACAGCCCCAGATATGCCTGTCTCACCTCGTCGTGGTTGGAAAGTGCGGCAGCCGTATCGCAAAGCGCGATCTCGCCGTTCTCCATTACATAGCCGCGATGCGCGACCTTCAGCGCCATATTGGCGTTCTGCTCCACCAGAAAGATGGTGGTGGAGTGCTCGTCGTTGATCTTCCTGATGATCTCGAAGATCTGCTTGACGATCAGCGGAGCGAGCCCCAAAGAGGGCTCGTCCAAAAGCAGCAGCCTCGGACGCGCCATCAACGCCCTGGAGATAGCCAGCATCTGCTGCTCGCCACCGCTCAGAGTACCGCCTAACTGGGTACGACGCTGAGCTAGAATCGGGAAGA
>CAXMSR010000158.1:0-4345 GCA_964195725.1 uncultured Kiloniellaceae bacterium
GGGTGTTCATCTTTATAAGCCCCACTGGTTTGCCCGCCGCTCGCAAGTCAGCGACCGCTTCGCGCGCGCTGCGGGCCACGCTGCCGTAGGCCACGAGCATTATCTCGGCGTCATCGCACTCGACCTCTTCGGTGATGCATATCTCGCCAAAACCACGCTGGATTTTGTCAAAGAGCCGGTCGGTGTTCTCCACTACTTCGTGGCGCACGGCGGTGGGAAAGCCCATGGCGTCGTGGACCAGCCCGGTGACGTGGTGGCGATAGCCGTCGCCAAAGGGGGCCATCGGCGGCACGCCGGTGTTGGTGTTGGCGTAGGGCTCGAACCAGTCGGGTGGGGTCTCGGGGGTGGGTCTTTGTACCACCTCTATCTGTTCGGGTGGCGGTATCAGGATTTTCTCGCGCATGTGGCCCACTACTTCGTCTAAAAGAAGTATGGTCGGCTGACGATATTTTTCGGAGAAGTTGAACGCCTTGACCGTCATCTCGAACGCCTCGGGCACCGAGGAGGCGGTGAGCACGATGATGGGGTGGTCGCCATGAGTACCCCAGCGCGCCTGCATCACATCGCCCTGCGAAGGTGCGGTGGGCAAGCCCGTAGAGGGGCCAAAGCGCATGACGTTTACGATGACCATCGGTATCTCGGTGATACAGCCATAGCCCAGAAGTTCCTGCATGAGGCTAAAGCCGGGGCCCGAGGTGGCGGTGAGCGTCTTGGCCCCGGTGAGGCTGGCGCCCAGACACGCGCCTACGCTGGCTATCTCGTCTTCCATCTGGATGAAGGTGCCGCCAAGGGCGGGCAGCCTGGTCGAGAGTATCTCGGCTATCTCGGTTGAGGGGGTTATGGGGTAGCCTGCGTAGAAGTTGACGCCTGCCGCCAGCGCGCCCTCGACCACCGCCTCGTTACCCTGACAGAGCAGTTCACGTCCGGCTGGGCTGGTCATGTGTCCTCCTTGCGAACTACTTGTATGGCAAAATCAGGGCAGCGAAGTTCACACTGATAGCATGTGCGGCACTGCTTGGGGCGAGCCACTATCGGTCGCCCGGTTTCGTCGACATCATAGACATGGCCTGGGCAAAATGCCGAGCACAGCCCACAGCGTTTACACCAGGCAGGATAGATCGTAATCGTCGTCCTGCCGGCGACGTTGGGGTACTTCTTCTGCTTATCTTCAGGTTGATCCATAGGATGCTCCCTGTGAGCGTTAAAGGTTGGGAGCATCTTAACACAAAACAGACGGGGGGTAAGGGAACTCTTTTTATTTTCAATTAGTTGCGGGGTAAAAATTTCAGGGAAACCGAGTTGATGCACCACCGCTTGCCGGTGGGCGGAGGGCCGTCGTTGAAGATGTGGCCGAGGTGGCCCTCGCAGCGGATGCAGTGGACCTCGGTGCGCTTCACGAAAAATTTGCGATCTACCGAAATGCCGATATTGCGCTCGTCCACCGGCTGGGTGTAGCTGGGCCACCCGGTGCCCGAGTCGAACTTGTGGCGCGAATCAAAGAGGTGGTTGCCGCACCCGGCGCAGGTGTAAACGCCGTCGCCCTTGTGGCCGTCGTACTCGCCGGTAAACGCCCGCTCGGTGCCCTCTTCGCGCATGACGTTGTAGGCTTGCGGCCCCAAGGCTTTCAGCCACTCGTTGGCGCTCTGCCGAACGGTCGGCAGTTGAACCTCAACACCTTTTAGTCCATCCCAAAGCGTTAGCGTCTCTGGCATCTTCTCGGCTCCGTGCGAAAGTGTGGCGAACATCAGTAGAAAAACGACTAAATATCTCATGGAGAGCTCCTGTGTTTTTCTTTGAAGTATACCCGGCGCATATAAAATGTATAGGAGGTGACATGTTTTGATTCGTCGGCGAAAATGCGCAAGAACTTGCCTGCGAACTACGCGGCGCGCACCAGGAGGTTTTCATGTGAAACAGCCAGCCACCGGGCAAAACCGGGCGAGTCGCCACCAAGGCGGCAACCCGGCTGGGCGCTGGCGGCAATGAGCTGCCGTCACAGGCAAAACCCTGCGCAGCGTCCCGGTCAGCTACTCCGTATTGCGCAGTTTCGCCACCCGAAGCCGCGCCCTGTGATATCATTGTCAGAGGAGTTGCCGGGACGGCTCGGCGATGCAGTTGCCCTACAGAGTTTGTAGAACAGCGCTCAATTAGAGAACCAACCCTAGAGGACCGCCCCCGCATGTCTGAAGAAATACCCGCCACAATTAGAAAAGATCTGGACCGGGCGTGCAAACTGCACGACCGCGCAGTGTCCGATTACGCGAAGTGCGCAGAGTTTAGCGAGCTGCTCTCCAACGTATTGCTCAAGCTCGAAGACGACGGCTGCTTTCGCACCGCCGACAAAGTGATGACGCTGCTACTCGATTGCAATCCAAAAGAAGGCTCGCACTGCGAAAAAGCCACCTCTGTAGGCACAAAGATCAAAAAGCTCTGAGCCACCCCCAAGCCTCGGCCCCTTTACACGGGCTCTTGGATACCGATTGACGATGCGGTGCAAAAACGAGCTACCGCTATTATCGTAAATCAGCAGCATGACCAACACCGTCCTCCACTTCTAATTCTGCCCGTCAGCTTACTCATCATCTATGCGATGCCGGCAAGCGCTTACGCATCACACCCGGCGCTATTGGCTTAACCCGCCCTGGGCCACAGCGGCCACCTGTATTTACACTTGTTGATGCCAGAGGAAAAGGGCAGCTCGCTGACTGGCGAGCGCCTATGAAAATTTCGACAAGGTAATCAATGCTGCGACAGGCACAGAGCATGTCATGCTCACGACATTCAAATACGCTCTGGGCATAAAATCTGAAGTCTTCAATCTCCGGTGGCGCGACCCCACATTATGTGCGGCGTCCGGGTACTTGATGGAAGCTGCGTCTTCTGTCCTGAGAAGAGTTGGCACTGCCGTGCGGGCGCACAATTAAACGCCCGTTATCATCCGTTGCGTTTCTCGAATTCGGCCATGAACTGCACCAGGGCGTCCACTCCCTCTTCGGGCATCGCGTTGTAGATGGAGGCGCGCATGCCGCCAACCGAACGGTGCCCCTTGAGGGTTACCAGCCCGGCCTCCTTTGCTTCGGAGAGAAATACCGGGTCGAGTTCCGGGGCGGCCAGGGTGAAGGGGACGTTCATGAGCGAACGGCACCCCTGGGCCACCGGGTTGCCGTAAAAATCCGACGCTTCGATGGCGGCGTAGAGCTTGCCGGCCTTGCGGGCGTTGATCTCGCCCATGGCGGTGAGCCCGCCCTTCTCTTTTAACCACTCGAAGACCAGCCCGGCCAGGTACCAGGAATAGGTGGGCGGCGTATTATACATCGAGTCGGCGTCGGCCAACGTCTTGTAGTTGAACATCGTGGGGGTGAGGTCCAGGCAATCGCCCAGAAGATCTTCCCTGACGATTACGATCGCTAGCCCGGCGGGGCCGATATTCTTCTGAGCGCCCGCGTAGATCATGCCATAGTCGGCGACATTGACGGGGCCGGAAAGTATGGTGGACGACATGTCCGCCACCAGCGGCACCGATCCGGTCTGGGGAAGATACCCGAACTGCACGCCCTGGATCGTCTCGTTGGGCGTGTAGTGGACATAAGCCGCCTCCGGGTCCAGGGCCAGAGCGTCTTGCGCAGGGGCATAGGTGAAGGACTTGTCCTCGGCGGTGGCCGCTACGTTTACCGTGCAGTAGCGCCGGGCCTCGGCGATCGCTTTTTTGGACCACGCCCCGGTGTTGATGTAATCGGCCTTCGCTTTACCCCTTAGCAGGTTCATGGGGATCGCGGCAAACTGGCTCGAAGCGCCACCCTGGAGAAAGAGGACTTTGTAGTCGTCGGAAATCCCCATCAGCTCCCGAAGATCAGCCTCGGCCTTTTGTGCTATGGAGGTAAACTCCTTGCCCCGGTGGCTCATCTCCATCACGGAAGTCCCCGATCCACCCCAGTCGAGCATCTCTTCGCTGGCTTTTTTCAGAACTTGGGTGGGCAACATCGCGGGGCCTGCACTGAAATTATAGACTCTGGACACGTCAGCTCTCCTCAATTTAACAATTATTGATAATTCGATGTTTTTTTGTATGCAATTTTGCTTCTCATGTCAATCGGTATAAAAAAAACAGGCCGCCCAAGACACTTAACCTCACCTGAGAAAGTCCAAATCCCGCAGGCGAATATCGTCCCCCCTGCCCTTCTTCCTGCCCTTCCCCCTGCACTACCTTCGGGCACAGGGTGCCGTACACAACGCGGCGCACTTTCGTAGCTTGGCGATTGACCGTCGCTATGCACCCGCATCGGCTGGTCCGGGTGATGGCCACGGTTCAAAGCAGATGGTCTACAAAGTTTACGGCGACTATGTT
>CAXMSR010000159.1:0-4299 GCA_964195725.1 uncultured Kiloniellaceae bacterium
GCTAAAACTCCTCATAAGCCCCAAGGGCAAGGTGCTGGGCTGCCAGATAGTGGGGGCCCACGCGGGCGAGCTCATCCACGAATGGGTGGCGGTAATGGCAGGCGGCGTAAGCCTCTCGTCGGTTGCAGGCGCAATCCACGCCTACCCCACCCTCTCGGAGATCTCCAAGCGCGCCGCAGGCAGCCATTTCTCCAAAAAACTCTTTAGCGACCGCACGCGAAGTCTGCTCCGCCTGCTCTTTCACCTTAAGGGCCGCGCCTGCACCTTCGGGGCCGCTACAGGCGCGACGCCGAAAGCCGATAAATAACCGTCACCCTTTTGCCCGCCGCGACATCAAAGATACAGGGCCATTGAAACCGACAACATCGAGAGTGGACACGAGAACATGGGTGACGACAAAAAAATCAGCAAACTAAAACTGATTGCCCTGGTGGTGGCGGCGGTGGCCGTCGTGGCGCTGGCGCGCTATTTTCGGGTCGATCAGCTCCTGAAGGAGACGGTGGACTGGATCGCCGGGCAGGGCGCTGTGGGCGCGCTGGCGTTCATCGTTATCTACATCGCCGCCTGTGTGCTGCTGGTGCCGGGCTCGATCCTCACCCTGGGGGCCGGGGTCGTCTGGGGGGTCGCGGGGGGCACGGCGATGGTCTCGGTGGCCTCGACGCTGGGCGCGACCGCCGCGTTTCTCACGGGGCGCTATCTGGCCAGGGGCTGGGTATCGGGCAAGATAGCGGGCAACAAGCGGTTCTCGGCGATAGACGACGCCGTGGGACGCGAAGGGTGGAAGATCGTGGGGCTGACACGGCTCTCGCCTGTATTTCCCTTCAACCTTTTGAACTACGCCTTCGGCCTGACCAGAGTGAGCCTGAAGCACTATTTTTTCGCCTCGTGGATCGGCATGCTGCCCGGCACCGTGATGTTCGTCTATCTGGGCGCGGTGGCCGGTGACCTGGCGACGCTGGGGGCAGGCGGCACGCAAAAATCTCCTGCCGAATGGGCGCTACTGGTGGTGGGGCTGGTGGCTACCATCGCGGTCACCCTCTACGTCACCAAACTGGCAAAGGCGGCGCTGGCGGCCTCGGTGGAGGAGCTGGACTAAGAGGAACAGAGCATGGGCAAAGACGCAACGGCTTACCTGGCCACCGGAAACAAAACTCTCTTCACCGGCGCGGCGTTGCTGGCGCTGACCCTCGCTTTCGTCGCCGTTGCCGTCCCGGCCCCCTGCCTTGCCGCACCAAAGGCCGACCTCTGGCCCCGCTGGCAAGCCAACGACCCCCAAAGCAGCCAGACTATTGATCACGCCATCTGGGCGTCGCTGCTCTCAAAATATCTGCTCACCGACGAAATATCGGGAGCCGCCGCCGTCAACCTCTTCGACTACGCAGGTGTAAAGGGCACCGACCACGCGCGGCTCTCGCAGTACGTGGCCGCCCTGGAGCGCACAGCGGTGTCAAAGCTCAACCGGGACGAGCAGAAGGCGTACTGGATCAACCTCTACAATTCGCTGACGGTGAAGGTCATCCTCGACAACTACCCGGTGGATTCGATCAAAGAGATCCGCTCCGGCTGGTTCACCCCCGGGCCGTGGGAGCTAAAGCTCGTTAAAGTAGAGGCCGTAGAGTTGACCCTGAACGACATCGAGCACCGGATACTTCGCCCCATCTGGAAAGACATGCGCGTACACTTCGCCGTCAACTGCGCCTCTATCGGCTGCCCCGACCTCGCCGCCCGGCCCTACACCGCAGAAAACACCGAAAGGCTCCTCGACGAAGGAGCGCGCGCCTACGTCAACCACCCGCGAGGCGTCTCGCTGGAGAAGGGCAAACTAAAGCTCTCCTCCATCTTCGATTGGTTCGCCTCCGATTTCGGCAAGACCGAGCGCGAAGTAATCCAGAGCCTCGTCCCCTATGCGGAGCCTGCGCTGGCAAAACAGCTGGAGGACTTCAACGGAAACATAGCTTACGACTACGACTGGTCGTTGAATAAAAGATAATCGACTAAAGGAGCGCACCGTGGATTTACGCATACCCCTCTGGCTGATCGCCCCGCTGTTGGCGCTGGTGTCGTTGCTCGCACTGACCGCCTGCACCTGTGGCAACAATCTGGCGGCTGACGGCCCGAACGCTTCCTCGGCAGCTTCGACAGCGGCGCAGCCTTTGACGCTCGACGCGCTGGGCGGCAAAGAGTGGGTGCTAACCCACTGGGCGCTGGGCGAGGCGGCCCCCGCCGCCCCAAAGGTGACCCTGAGCTATCTGGAGGGGCGCTTTGCAGGCAGGGGCGGGTGCAACAACTACTTCGCGGGCATTACACAGGGCCAAGCGCCGGGCGAGCTGAAGACGGGGCCTGCCGGGAGCACTCAGATGTACTGCGCAGGAGAGGCGATGTCCATTGAATTTCGTTTTTTGGAGAACCTGTCGTCGGTAACGGCATTCGGCTTCGAGGGCGGCAAACTGGCCCTCTCTTACGAGAAAGACGGCGCGGTCGAGGTCATGCTCTTCAAGGGGAGACCGTTGCCGGAAAAATAACAGCCCCGTCTGCTTAGCTGCCTGCCTGCTCATGACCGCCCATGCCCGCTACCCCGCTTGTGCCGACTCATGCCTTCTTGATCGGGTGCCCGCCGAACTGGCCCCGCATGGCGGCCAGCAGTTTGTCGGCGAAGCTGTCGTCGTCCTGGGGCTTGAAGCGGCTCTGGAGCGCCAGGGTTATGACGGGCAGCGGCACTCCCCAGCCCTACCATCGCCAGCTCCATCGACATGCTCCATCGACATGCTCCATTCCCTTATTACAGTAGCGGTGCCACTAGTAGCGGTGCCCTAATAGCGTGTTAGCGCCGCCCTGATAGCGCAACCCGCTACAGCCCGGCCAATTGCAGGATCATCTTGACCGCGCTGCATTTAGTGTGAAAACGGACGACCTTTCGCCCAGCGCGCTCTAGCGCGTCTGCGTCGCCCAGCGCCTGCGCCAGCTTCAACACCCCGAAACCCAGCGACGAGCCCCGCCCTCCCAGCTCGTCGGGGATCGGCACCTCCACAGCATCTTCGGCGGTCAACTGCACAAAGCGCCCCCTGCCGCCGTCGCCCTTGTGGAGCTGGCCGGTGGAGTGGAGAAATCTCGGCCCGTAGCCCACCGTGACGGCAGCGCGGGTACGGGCGCGGATCGCTTCACGCAACAAAGCCAACGCCTCGTCTACGCTCTCATTCTTGGCTACATAGGCCTGGAGCGCCACGTAATCGCCGGGGCCGACGCCATCCAGAAATGATTCCAGCGCCTCTGACAACCCGGAGCAATCGACAACGTCGCCATAAACTTCCATCTCGCCCACCACCGCCTGGGGAGAATCCACCTGGAGCGTCCCGGTGGCTTTGTACTGCTCTACCACCGCGCGCGCGCCTGTCTTCGCCGACTCTACGTCGGGCTGGTTAAAGGGGTGAACCTCCAGAAACCACCCCGCGACGGCGGTGGCGAACTCCCAGAGGAAAAACTGCGCTCCCAGATCGCTAAGCGTCGGCAGGCCAAGGCGCACCACCGGGTGCCCCGCACGGACGAGGGCCTCCAGCTTCTGCCGGGTCTGCGCATCCTCTTCGCCTTCGAGGACGACGCAGACAAAGAGGCGGTCCTCTCCATAGAGCTTTGGCGCGCCCAGCGCCTCGCCCACTACGGGGAGGATGCCGCGCCCTTCTTTGCCGGTGGACTCGGCCACCAGCTGCTCTATCCAGTCGCCCAGCGAGCTTAGTCCGGGCGAGGAGACGATGGTGAGCTTGTCGCGCCCCCAAAGGGCCGACGCCGCCATGATCGCCCCCAGCCGCGCCGCCGGGTTGCCTTCCAGCGCAGACTCGCCCGAGAGCGCGCCGGGTTGCGTGTCAGGCTGCGTGCCCGGCTGCGCGTCGGCCATGGCGAAGCGGGCCGACGCGAGAAGCTTCTCGACATCCACTCCGATAAGCGCCGCCGGCACCAGCCCCACGAGCGAGAGCGCCGAGTACCGGCCACCCAGGTTGGGCTCGTTCAGGAATATCTCGGCTATGCCGAGCTCTTTGGCGCTAGCTTCAAGTGCGCTGCCGGGGTCGGTGATGGCGATGAAGCGCGCTGCCGCCGCCACCCCGCCCAGCTCGGCAGAGACCCGGTTGTAGAAGTATTTAAATAAGGACAGCGTTTCAACAGTGTTGCCCGATTTGGTGGAGACGATGTAAACGGTGGTGCGGGGATAGAGGCGGTGTGCCACTTCCAATATAGCTCCCGGCACCGTGGTGTCGAGGATCGTAAGAGCGAGCCCGTCACCTGCGCTATGCGCCGGGGTGAAGACCT
>CAXMSR010000160.1:0-4276 GCA_964195725.1 uncultured Kiloniellaceae bacterium
CACCTCGTCGCCGGGGTCAACCAGCGCCATCAGGGTGGCTATCATCGCCTCGGTAGAGCCGCAGGCCACCGTCACTTCGCGTTCGGGGTCGTACTCCAGCCCGGTAAAACGCCGGGTCTTGGCGCACAGCGCGTCACGCAGCGACTTGGCCCCCCAGGTGATGGCGTACTGGTTCACATCATTATTTATGGCGGCGCACGCGGCCTCTTTCAGGGCGGCGGGGCAGGGGAAATCGGGAAACCCCTGCGCCAGATTCACCGCCCCGTGCGCTGCCGCGTGGCGTGTCATCTCGCGGATCACCGATTCGGTGAAGCGCCCTGCCTTTTGCGATACCCTCATAAACTGCTTCTAGTGCTTAAAGCAGCGCTGGCCGGTGAAGACCATCGTCGCGCCGGCTTCATTTACAGCTTCGATCACCTCGTAATCGCGATTCGAGCCGCCGGGCTGACACACCGCCGACACGCCCTCGCGAAGGCCCACTTCGATGCCGTCGCGGAAGGGGAAGAAGGCGTCGGAGATCATCGTCGCCCCCTTGAGGCCGCCCTTGGCTTCGTCTGTATCGGCGAGGATGGCATCCACCAGCGCCTGCTCGGCTTCGCCGTTGGCGACCTTCGCCTCAAACTCTTTTAGCGGCATCCCCTGGCGATCGAAGCAGAGGTTGTCGGCGTACTTGGTGTAAGCCTTGAACACTGCGATCTCGGCAACGCCGACGCGGTCCTGCTCGCCGGTGCCGATGCCCACGGTGCAGCCGTCTTTTACGTAGATGACGCTGTTTGAGGTTATTCCCTGCTCTACGCACCAGCCGAAGAGCAGATCGGCGAGCTCGGCCTTGGTGGGTTGTCTTGCGACGGCGTAGTCCTTGCCGTCCTGCGTGGCCTCGGCTGCTTTAAAATCTTCGATGGAGGTGACCTCGTTTAGCGGCGACTGCTGCACGATGATGCCGCCGTCGGTGAGGCACTTGAACTCGACGAAGCGTTTGGAGCGGTAGGTGGCCAGCTCATTGATTTTGGGCAGCGCCATAATGCGCAGGTTGGCGCGCTTCTTCAGAATCTCCAGCGCCTCGTCCTCGTAAGCGGGGGCGGCGACCACCTCCAGATAGTTAGCGTTCACCAGCTCGGCGGTGGCCTTGTCCAGGGTGCGGTTGACCACCAGCACTCCGCCAAAGGCTGCGATGCGGTCGGCCTTGTCGGCGCGGCTGTAGGCGTCTACCAGCGTGTCGGCCTGGGCGACGCCGCAGGGGTTGTTGTGCTTCATGATCGCCACGGCCGGGCGCTCGGTCAGATAGCGCAGGATGTTGAGCGCGTTGTCGGCGTCGGTCAAGTTGATCTTGCCCGGGTGCTTGCCCGCCTGTAGCATCTGCTCTTCGCAGAGTGAGGAGACAAGCCCGCTGCCTGCGTCGATGAACTTGCAGCCGCCCAGCTCCAGATTGCCGCCGACCAGCTCGAAAAGCGCGGCCTCCTGGCCGGGGTTTTCGCCGTAGCGCAGCCCCTTTTCCACCAGCTCGTCGCCGTCGGCGAGCTTCCAGGTGCGCTTTTTGTAGACGAGCTTCTGGTCGCCGTAAGTGATCGTCATCTCTTCGGGGAAGTTGTCGTCCATAACCGTCCGGTACATTTGTTTGATGTCGCTCATGGGGCCTCCAGATCAACTATGTGAAAAAGGGTCAAGAATTTATTTTCAGAGCCTAGCACTATGCCACAAAGATGGGGTATCCTGACAGGGTTTGATGAAGATAAACCGGTTTTTAGCCCCCAAACAATTTGGGATGAACGAGATAAAATGCACGAGATGGGTATCGCGCTGGAGATAGCTCGAATTGCGCTTGATGAAGCAGATAAGGCAAACGCCAAAAAGGTGACCCTGCTGGCGCTGAAAGTTGGCCGCTGGTCGGGCGTCGAGCCCGAAACGCTGCGCTTTGCGCTGGGGGCGGTGTGCGAAGAGAGCATCCTTGAGGGGTGCACGATCGAAATTGATTTTACCGAGCCCACCTTCAACTGCGAAGATTGCGGCAAAACCTTCATCGCCGAGGCGCATTTTGATCCCTGTCCCTACTGCGGCAGCGCAGGCGGGCCGCTCATCTGCGGCGACGAGCTGACCATTACACACTTAGAGGTAGACGATTAATGACCGATATCGCAATCGAGCGCAAGGTGCTGGGCAGAAACGACCTTGTGGCCGATAAAAACCGCCAGCGCTTCAAGGCGCGCGGGGCCTACGTGATCAACATGATCTCTAGCCCCGGCACGGGTAAGACCACCGTTCTGGAGCAGACCCTGAAGCGGTTGCCCGAAGGGCTGAAGACCGCCGTGGTGGA
Organism: uncultured Kiloniellaceae bacterium; assembly: GCA_964195725.1. Lineage (GTDB taxonomy): Bacteria > Desulfobacterota > Deferrisomatia > Deferrisomatales > BM512 > CAXMSR01. Next base: position 2,312 of record CAXMSR010000160.1, read on the forward strand.
GGGGGACGTGCAGACAAAGAACGACGCCGACCGCATCGAGGCTATCGGCATTCCGGTAGAAGCGGTGGTGACCGGCGGCGCGTGCCACCTGGACGCGCCGATGGTGGGGCGTGCCTGGGCAAAGCTGGAGGCGCAGCTCGGCGACACCCTCGACCTGCTCATCGTCGAGAACGTGGGCAACCTTGTTTGCCCCTCGGCGTATGACGTGGGCGAGGACGAGAAGGTAGCGCTCGTCAGCGTCACCGAGGGCGAGGACAAACCGCTCAAGTACCCGGCGCTCTTCCACGCGGCCAAGACCTGCCTGGTGACCAAGACCGATCTGTTGCCCTACCTCGATTTTGACGTTGACCTCTTGATCGAGAACGCCCGCAAGGTGAACCCCGCCCTCAAGGTCTTCGCGCTCAGCGCCAAAACAGGCGAGGGGATGCAGGAGTGGATCGAGTACCTGACCGAGGTGTCCGGTGGCGTTGACTGCGAGTAACCAGAGGGGAGCGAGGCGCACATGACGATCATCCCGGAGAAATATACGACCCCGGGCCGCAAGGCGATCAACGCGAGGGTGGCCGCCGTGGCGTTTTGCGCCGCCGGAGGCGGCTTGGCGCTTCTGCTCGGCTCTGCCGGGTGGGCGCTGGCGGGCCTTCTGGTGTGGGCGCTCTCCGCCATAGTCGCGTTCTCGACGGCCCGCTCGACAAAAGGTGAAGTTTTTACCAGAGGTGAAGCATCAGGCCCGGCTTCAAGTGCGACTTCGCTGGATGAAGCCGCTATACTTACCTATCTGAAAAACAACCCGGATTCTGCGTTCGCCACCGAGGTGGCCGAGGCGTTGAGAGTCAGGGACAACGACAAGGTGTCTGAATAAAATGTCCATTTGTACTGGTAAAAACCGCCCTGAGTTCATCCCCTGTGGCATGGCTACGGGGATCGGCAGTCTTCCGCACAAAAACCCAGAAGCGGCGGTCAAGGTGCTGCTCGAACGCCTCGAAGAGGCCCCTTTCTGGCCGCAGCTGCCGATGCTCGGCCCGCAAGAGGGGATGACGATGCAGTACACTCCGGGGCTGCCCGGGCTGATGGAAGACGGCGACTCCGCCGTGATCGACACCGGCGAAAAAGGGCAGAATGAGCTGGCCGGGTTCTACGAAAAAGCCCTCTCGGACGAGCTGGGCGGCTTTGCGCTCTCGCCAGCGCGCGCGGTGGGGTTTTATGCCTTCATGGACGAGCTGGAGAAGAGGGGCGGGACCGACTCCACCTTTATAAAAGGGCACATCACCGGCCCCGTAACCCTTACCTCTGCGCTTAAAGACACGAGCGGCCGCGACATCACCTATGACGAGACCTTTCGCGAGGCGGTCGCGACCCAGTTGGCTAAAAATGCGCTCTGGCAGATCGCTCAGCTGGAGAAGTTCGGCAAACCGGTTATCATCTTTCTCGACGAACCGGTGGTCGAGGTGTTCGGGTCGGCCTACTCCAGCCTCAGTCTGGAGACGATGATCGAGATGTGGACGCCCTCGCTCGAAGCGATAAGCGGCGCGGGCGCGCTCTCCGGCATCCACTGCTGCGGCAACACCGACTGGGGTGTGCTGATGCGCTCGGGCACCGACATGGTCAGCTTCGACGCCTATCACTTCCTCGACAAGATGCTCCTCTACGCCGACGAGGCCACAACATTTATGGAGGGCGGCGGTGCGCTGGCGTGGGGAATTGTGCCCACCAGCGAAGAGGCGAGGGCAGAGACCCCGGCGTCGCTCATGGCGCGGATCGAAGAGGGGCTCAAAGCCTTTGAGCAAGCAGGGGTAGACGGCGGGCTGTTGCGCCGCCAGTGCGTCATTACGCCTTCATGCGGAATGGGAAGTTTGTCTGTTGAACTGGCTGAATATATTCTGGAATTGCTAGCAGGAACATCGAAGCTGTACCGGGAACAGTTCAGCGCGCCTTAGACCAGCAGTTTCCCGGCGAAGGGCCCCGCGC
>CAXMSR010000161.1:0-4244 GCA_964195725.1 uncultured Kiloniellaceae bacterium
AAGGCTTTGGCAGCGTCGGGGTATTCGCCGGTGTCGTTCAAGACGATGGAGAGGTTTAGGCGCGCTTCGGTATAGCTGGGGGTTAACTCTATGGCTTTTTTCAGGTTTTTCACCGCACTCGCGTAGTCGCCGTTGGAGTAGTCGATCACCCCGAGCATGTTGTGAACATCGGCGAATTTAAGCCCCTGCTCCAGCAGTTTGTTGAAGCACGCGCGCGCGGTTTTGTAGTCGTTTGCCCTGAAAGCGTCTGAGCCCTCTTTGTGGGTCTCTAGCAGATGGTTGTCCATTGTCGCGTCCCCAAAACCTGTAAAGTTCAAGTATTCGGGAGGGGGGCACCGCCCCCGCCCGTTGGTTACTGCTCCGCCGCCGCTTCTTTGGCGATGTTTGCCTCAAGCTTGAACGCCATTTTCAATGCTTCTTCGCTCACCGAGGAGGCGGGATAATTTTTTATCAGGGTGCGCAACCTCGACAGCGCCGCTTCGGGGCGGTCGGTGCGCTTGTAGAATTTGGCGACGTAGAGCTCGCGCTGCGCCATCAGGTCGAGGCACTTGTCGCGCTCTTCGGTGGCCTGGGCGATGTAGGGGTTGCCGGGGAAGCCCTCGATCAGCTGGGTGAAGACGGCGATGGCGTTTCGCGGCGCGGACTGATCGCGATCGATGGTGTCGATAAGGGCGAGGTATGACAACCCCCTCTTGTAGAGGCTGTACGCTACTTTTTCGTGGAAGGGGTGCAGCGACTGGAAGCTCGCGTAATTTTCGAGGGCCAGATCATAGCTCTTTTCGGCGTAGAAGCTGTCGGCCTCCATCAGCTCGGCCTCTACGGCGTAGGGCGAGAAGGGGTACTCGTCGCGCAGCTGCGCCAAGAGCTCGCGGGCTTCGATGAAGTTTTCGCCCTCCAGCTCTACCCGGGCCAGCCGGTATAGCTCTTCAGGGGCGGGGGTTGTAGTCAGGTCCGACCCGGAACAGGCGGTCAGCGCCAAAGGCAGTGCCAGCGCCAACATTAACGCCAGGGTTCTGAAAAAGTACATCTTGCTCCTTTTTAAAAAGGGCACAGTTGCCCTTTGAATGCAGTTTGAAAATAACCGGATTTTCCCCGACAGTCAACGCGGGGCCTCACCGGGCGGGCAACTACTTTGCCCTGAGCGCCGCGAGTGCCGCGCCATAAGGCGCGCGGGCGACGCCGCGCTCGGTGATTATCGCCGCGATGTTCCCGGCGGGGGTGACGTCAAAGGCGGGGTTCCACACCTTTATCCCCTCGGGTGCCCCGGCCACGCCGCCGGGGTGGGTCACTTCAACGGCGTCGCGCTCTTCGATGGGGATTGCGCTGCCGTCCGACAGCTCAAAATCGATGGTGGAGAGCGGCGCAGCCACGTAGAAGGGCACACCATGCTCGCGCGCGACCAGAGAAAGCGGGTAGGTGCCGATCTTGTTGGCGGCATCTCCGTTGGCGGCGATGCGGTCGGCACCCACCACCACGGCGTCGATCTTTCGCTGGCGCATCAGCGCCCCGGCCATATTGTCGCAGATGAGCGTCACGTCGATGCCGTCGGTATGAAGCTCCCACGCCGTGAGCCTCGCCCCCTGAAGGAGCGGGCGCGTCTCGTCGGCAAAGACGACCACTTTCTTGCCCGCCTCGACGCAGGCGCGGATGACGCCGAGCGCGGTGCCGTAGCCAGCGGTGGCCAGCGCCCCGGCGTTGCAGTGGGTGAGGATGGTGCATTCGTCGCCAGATATGATGCCAGCGCCAAAGCGCCCCATGGCGCGGTTGGCGGCGACGTCTTCGTCATAGACGATCCGCGATTCTCTCTCCAGAGCTTTATAAATCTCAGTCGGGGATGAACCCTCGTTGGCTTCAACCACGCCGCGCATCCGCTTGATCGCCCAGAAGAGGTTGACTGCGGTGGGACGGGTGGCGGCCAGGGTAGCGAACGCCACTTCCAGCCCGGCGGCAAAATCGCCCCCGGTTTTCATCGCTTCCAGGGCCAACAATTCTTTGGCTGCCAGCACCACGCCAAAGGCGGCGGTTACGCCGATGGCAGGCGCGCCGCGCACCACCATCGTCTTTATCGCCACCGCCACTTCGCGATAATCGGTGTAGGCGATATAAGTTTCTTCTACCGGCAGCTTCGTCTGGTCGATGAGGATCAGCTTCTCGCCGGTCCACTCTATCGTTCGAAACGACATGGCTCTACCCTCCGAGCTTTGCGGTCAGCAGCTCGTTTACCACGTCGGGGTTGGCCTTGCCACGGCTGGCGCGCATGACCTGCCCGACAAAAAAGCCGATAAGCTTGGTCTTGCCGCCCCTGTAGGCCTCGACCTCTTTGGGGTTGTCGGCCAGCACCTTGTCGACCATCGCCTCGATCTCGCCGGTGTCGGAGACCTGTTTTAGCCCCTTGTCGGCCACCACATCCTCTGCGCTCTTGTCCGTGCCCCACATCTCGTCAAAAACCTCTTTGGCGATCTTGGAGGAGATGGTACCCGCACAAATGAGCTTCACCATCCCGGCGATCTGCCCCGAGGTGATGGGGGCGTCGGTTATCGATTCGATCCCCTCCTTGTTCATGTCGCGCAGCACAAAACCCTGTATCCAGTTGGCAACCGCTTTGGCGTCGTCGGCAAGCGCGGCCGTCTCCTCGAAAAAATCAGCCATGTCTCGCGACTGGCAGAGCAGCTCGGCGTCCTGCCTGGACAGGGCGTACTGTTCGACAAAGCGGGCGCGCTTGGCCTCGGGCAGCTCGGGCAGCTCGGCGCGGGCGCGCTCTACCCATGCGTCGTCGATCACCAGCGGCAGCAGATCGGGGTCGGGAAAGTAGCGGTAGTCGTGCGCCTCTTCCTTCGAGCGCATGGCGCGCGTAATGCCCAGATCGGCGTTAAAGAGCCTGGTCTGCTGAATGACCTTGCCGCCCTCTTCGATCAGCTCGATCTGGCGCTCGCGCTCGTAATTTATCGCCTGCTCCAGGAACTTGAAGGAGTTGATGTTCTTGGTCTCGGTGCGAGTACCAAGCTCGGCCCGCCCCACGGGACGCACCGACACGTTGGCGTCCACGCGCATCGAGCCCTCGTTCATGTTGCCATCACACGCTCCGAGATAGACGAGGATGTCGCGCACTTTGCGGGCGTACTGCACCGCCTCGCCAGCCGAGCGCATGTCAGGTTCGCTGACTATCTCGATCAAGGGCACACAGGCGCGGTTGAGGTCCACCAGAGAGTAGTCGGCGGCGGCGCTGGAGGTTCGGGAGGCGTCGGGGTGGATGAGCTTTCCGGCGTCTTCTTCCATGTGGATGCGCGTCAGTGCGATGTCTTTGGGGTTGCCCTCGTCGTCGTATACCCCGATGCGACCATGCTCCAGAATGGGCAGCTCAAACTGGCTGATCTGGTAGCCCTTGGGCAGGTCCGGGTAAAAATAGTTCTTTCGGGCAAAGCGGCTGACCCCCGCGACGCTGCACTCGGTGGCCAAGCCTACGCTGATGGCGTAGTCCACCACCTTGCGGTTTAGCACCGGAAGCGCACCCGGCAGCCCCAGGCAAACCGGGCACACCTGCGAGTTGGGCGGGGCACCAAAGCGGGTAGAGCACCCGCAAAAAATCTTGGTATCGGTACGTAGCTGAGCGTGGACCTCCAGGCCCACCACCATTTCCCACTGCATGATTATAACTCCGGTGCGCGAAAGCCTTGCCCCGAAGCCTGTTCATAGGCGTGGGCGGCTCGTAACAGGGTCGCTTCTTCAAAGGGGCCGGTCATCAGCTGCAGCCCGATGGGCAAGCCTGCGCCGGTGAAACCGCAGGGCATGGAGAGCCCCGGCAGTCCGGCGAGGTTTAGCGGAATGGTCAGGATGTCGGACAGATACATCTGGAGCGGGTCGCTCGTCTTCTCGCCGATTTTAAAGGCGGCGGTGGGCGTGGTGGGGGTGCAGATGACATCCACCTTTTTAAACGCCTCGGCGAAATCCTTGATTATCAGGGTGCGCACCCGCTGCGCCTTGCGGTAGTAGGCGTCGTAGTACCCGGCAGAGAGCGCGTAGGTGCCCAGCATGATACGGCGCTTTACCTCGTCGCCGAACCCCGCTGCGCGCGAAGCGCAGTAGTTGTCGTTTAGCCCGCCCACTTCCTCGCGAAGCCCGTAGCGCACGCCGTCAAAACGGGCGAGGTTGCTCGACGCCTCGGCGGTGGCCAGAAGATAGTAGACCCCCACAGCGTAGTCGGTGTGGGGCAGGCTGACCTCGATAACCTCGGCACCCATAGACTC
>CAXMSR010000162.1:0-4244 GCA_964195725.1 uncultured Kiloniellaceae bacterium
TTTGGTGCCTGAGATGGGGCGCTTGGCGCTTGATAGTCGTTGACACCCCCGGCAACAATTGCTAGTGTGTAATGTCTTCCTTCGCGCCCGGAAGTCACCGGCATAAAAGGAGTTTTCATGGCGACTCCCCTTCGCGACGGGGTATTGGAACTGCTGCTTGAGGCAAAGGGCGCGCCCACGTCGGGCACGGTCATAGCCGCGCGCTTCGGGGTCTCCCGGGCGGCGGTGTGGAAGAGCGTTGAAACGCTGCGTGCCGAAGGCTATGAGATAGAGAGCCTCCCTGCGCGCGGCTACCTCTTGCGCGCAGGGCTTGAAGACGCCAGCCCCGCCGAGCTGGCGGTGCGCCTAGCCACCAAGCGCATGGGCCGGTACCATCGGCATTTTGCCGAGATAGGCTCTACCAACCGCGAAGCGGTGAAGTGGGCGACTGAAGAGGCAAAAGAGGGCGCGCTGGTCACCGCCTCGCGCCAGAGCGCAGGGCGCGGCAGGCTTGGCAGAAAGTGGCTTGACCGTCCCGGCGAATCGCTCTTGATGAGCCTGGTGCTGCGCCCCGAGCTTGAGCTGACGAAGGTCAACGGCATCACCTACGTCGCCGCCATCGCTCTGGCCGAGACGCTTAGCGCCTGGGTTGACGAAGAGCTGATCGAGATAAAGTGGCCCAACGACGTCCTCCTGAGAGGGCGCAAGGTGGCGGGTATCCTCCTTGAGTCCCATGTGGAGGGCGGTGCCGCCAAGTTCGTTGTGGTGGGGCTGGGGCTAAACGTCGGCGGCGACATAACGGGTTTTGACAAAGAGATACGCCAGCTGGCCACCACGGTAGAGGCCAACGTGGACGACGAAGCGGCGGGCGCGCCCACCGTCCTCGATACGCTGACGAGATTCCTTGAGCGCTTTGAAGAGCTCTACGACACCTTCAGGAGCGAAGGGCTCGCGGGGCTGAGCGGTCGCTGGAACCACTGGTTCCGCATGGCCGGAAGACGGGTCACGGTAAAGATGGGCGAAAAAACCCTCTCGGGAGAGGTGATCGGCCTGGACGGCGACGGAGCGCTTGAGCTTCGCACCGAGAGCGGGCAATGTGAAAAGGTACTGGCGGGAGACGTAATGCTCTCGACCACTAAAGGATGAGATAGTGGCAAACGACAACCTCCTCGCGATCGATATCGGCAACACACATACGGTGCTGGGCGTCTACGCAGGCGACGAACTGGTAGGTCAATGGCGTCTGGCGTCGCACTCCGAGCGCACCGCCGACGAGGTGGCCGTGCTCATCCGGGGGCTCTTTAGCGCCCGCGCGGTCGACCCAGCAGCGGTTGGCGGCGTTATCATCGCTTCGGTCGTCCCGGCGCTTACCCCCGTTTACACCGCCGTCTCCAAAGAGCTCTTTGGCCTTAAGCCGCTGGTCGTGGGGCCGGGGATACGCACCGGCATGGCCGTGCGCTATGACGACCCGCGCGAGATGGGGGCCGACCGCATCGTAAACGCCGTCGCCGCACGCGCCCGCTACAAAAGAGCGGTGATCGTCGTCGATTTCGGCACCGCCACCACTTTTGACTGCGTAAGCGAGGACGGAGCCTACCTGGGCGGAGCTATAGCGCCGGGGATGGCGGTCAGCATGGAGGCGCTCTTCTCACGCGCCTCGAAGCTGCCCAAGATAGCGCTGGAGAAGCCGCCGCGCGCCATCGGACGAAACACCGTGCATTCGATGCAATCGGGCGTATACTACGGGTACGCGGCCATGGTGGACGGCCTGATTGAGCGGCTCGCAGAAGAGATGGGGGTCGTGCCCACGGTGGTCGCCACCGGCGGGGCCGCCGCCTCCATAGCCTCGGAGGCCAAGTCGATCGACCATGTAGACGAAATGCTTACCCTGGAGGGGCTTCGCCACCTCTTTGAGTTGAACCGAAAATAACGACGGAAAAACACATAGACGATTAAGCTTGAAACCGGCACAGAGATCGGCGTCGCGTCTGTAAAGACGCAGCGCCTTCGCCCTTGAAAGGAGCACAGATGAAGCGCTTTGATCTGGAGAAGATCCGTAACGTTGCGTTAATCGGGCATGGCGGCAGCGGCAAGACAAGCCTCGGTGAAGCCATGCTTTTTGCAAGCAACACTTCCAAGCGGTTGGGCAAGGTAGACGACGACACGTCGGTGCTGAATTTCGAGCCGGAAGAAAAATCCCACAAGCTCACCATCTCCACCTCTGTAGCCACCTTCGAGTACGCCAAACACAAGATCACGCTCTTGGACACCCCCGGCTACGACGTCTTCCTCTACGACAGCGTCTGCGCCCTAGAGGCCGCCGATTCAGCCATTTTGGTGGTCGGTGCCGACGGCGAGATCAAGTTCGAGGCCGAGAAGATGTGGGCGCGCTGCATCGAGCTGAACCTGCCCCGCAGCGTCTTCATCTCGAAGCTCGACAAGGACAACACCGACTTTGACGCCACCGTGGCGCATCTGGTCGACGCCTTCCCCGACTCCACCTTTGTCACCGTGCAGCGGCCGATAGGCGCGCAGAGCGAATTTGCCGGCTACATCGACCTGATGAAGATGAAGGCCTTCACCTTCGCCGACGAATCGGGCAAGGGCGCTGCCGGCGAGATCCCCGCCGAGCTGGCCGACGAAGCACAGGCCGCCCGCGACGAGATGATTGAAACTCTGGTGGAGACCGACGACACGCTGATGGAGCGCTTCTTCGAGGGCGACACGATCTCCGACGAGGATCTGATCACGGCGCTTCGAAAGGGCATCGCGCTCAACATGTTCGTGCCGGTGACCTGCGGCAACTCCGTCGCCGCCGTTGGGACGACAGCGCTCCTGGATATGATAACAGACTCCTTGCCCTCTCCGGCGTCCGGTGGGCCGACTGTCATCGAAGGGGCCAATGGCGAAAGAGAGTTTACTGCCGACGAGAACGGCCCGCTGGCCGCCATCGTCTTCAAGACGATCTCCGATCCCTTTGCGGGACGGCTCAACCTCTTTCGGGTGATCAGCGGCAAGATGACCCCCGACGCCTCTTTCTGGAACGCCACGCACGAGACGGAAGAGCGCATAGGCCAGATGGTCTCGATGGTGGGAAAAGACACCACCCAGATGACCGAAGCGGGCCCCGGCGACATCTTTGCGGTGCCCAAGCTAAAGGCGACCCGCTCCGGCGAGACGTTTTGCGACAAGAAAGCCGGGCTCAAGATTCCCTTCCCCGAGCCGCCCGAATCGCTTATGTCCTTTGCCGTCTTCGCAATAAACAAGGGCGACGAAGACAAGATGGGCCAGGGGCTAAAACGCATAATCGACGAAGACCCTACCTTGCGCCTCACCCGCGAACCGCAGACCCACGAGATGATCGTGAGCTGCATGGGCAAGCTGCACATCGACATCAACCTTGAGCGAATGAAGCGCAAATACAACGCCGATGTGGGGCTGCGCACCCCGAAGGTCCCCTACCGCGAGACGATCAAGGGCTCGACAAAGGTGCAGGGCCGCCACAAAAAGCAGAGCGGCGGCAGAGGCCAGTTCGCCGACACCTGGATAGAGATCAAGCCCCTAAAGCGTGGCGGCGACTTCGAGTTCGTCAACAAGATAGTCGGCGGCTCCATCCCGCGCCAGTACATCCCGGCGGTCGAGGCGGGCGTCAAAGAGCGCCTGCTAAAGGGCGTCATCGCAGGCTACCCGATGGTGGACGTGCAGGTCACCCTCTATGACGGCAAATATCACGATGTAGATTCTTCGGAGATGGCGTTCAAGATCGCCGGCTCGCTGGGCTTTAAAAAGGGCGCACTTGAGTGCAGGCCGGTACTGCTGGAGCCCGTGCAGGAGATGATAATCAGAGTGCCCGACGAAAATCTGGGCGACGTAATCGGCGACCTGAACTCCCGTCGCGGGCGTGTTCTGGGTATGGAGCCCGGCACCGGAGTCCAGGAGGTCAAGGCGCACGTTCCGCTCTCGGAGGTGCAGGCCTACGCCCCCGATCTTCGCTCGATGAGCTCCGGTCGCGGCACCTTCTCGATGCATTTCGACCATTACGAGGAGATTCCCACGCAGCTGGCCGAAAAGGTGATCAGCGAATCGAAGCTTGAGGACGAGGAGGAATAGGCGCCATAGATGTCCAATGATTTTAGCGACTTTAACGTCGACGACATATACTACGGCATCGACGCCGATGACGCCCCGGCCAAGGCCGCCGACGCTGCAGAAGCCGACAAACCCGCCGCGCGCGCGGGCAGCCCCGCCGTCGCCAAGGCCGACAA
>CAXMSR010000163.1:0-259 GCA_964195725.1 uncultured Kiloniellaceae bacterium
GAGAAGCCCGCGCGAGCACCCCGTCCACTCGCCGTCGGTCAATACATCCCAGAGAAACGCCCTGCACTCCAGCAGCCGCCTTACCTGAACATCTGCCGGTGGCGGAGAACTTTCGCCGCCCGGCAACAGCGCAGGGCAGGCGTCTGGCGAAGCGCCGCTGCATTGCGGGGCCTTGCGTGGGCAACCCCTGGCGTCTGCTTGTTCACTTTTTACCTGGCCAACTCTATTCATCCGTACCCCCGAAGCTACTCAATTCAGA
>CAXMSR010000163.1:315-4215 GCA_964195725.1 uncultured Kiloniellaceae bacterium
TGCAGCTTGTGTTGTCATTTAGCGAACTTAGTAGTATGCTCTTAAAGCGAACTATGTATCACGCGAACTATATTAGCTTCGTTATTGGCGTACGCAAAGCAAATAGCACTTCCTTTAGACCGGAGAGGCACCATGCAGCAGATATTGGGCGCCAGCCAGATTCTAAAAAATATAGGCGAGTTAATGGGTTATTCCACCAAACGCCAACTGGCGGAATTTTTCGGGGTCGGCCCTTCAGCCGTTACCGATTGGCAAAACCGGAAGGGCGACCGTATTCCAGAGCGGCGCCTTGCCTACGTTGCGCGCCTGCACGGCTTGCGCTGGCAGTGGCTGGCCTATGGCGACGGCCCGCCCTACGAGCGGCAGCATGTGGAGCGGTCTTCGGGGATCGAGCTGGCCCCCAGAGAGCTTGAGCTGCTCGGCAAACTAAAGGGGTCGGCCCTCTTCAGACGAGCGGTAGAGCGCTTGTTGGGGCTGGACGATTCCCACATGAAGCTCATCTGTCAGGTGGCCGAGTCGATGGGCCCCGGGAAAGCCCCGGAGCCGGTAAAAACCGATCGCAACATGGCCTACAACAGATGGAGTTCGGGCTTGCACTTGACATCTGGAAGGTAACACCATAGATTGTACGTGTAAACAAAAAATTAACTAAATGAACAAATAATTGTACGCAAAACCAAAAATTGTTCGTTTTTGCTTCTTTTACGGGTGGGATAGTCGTCTTTTGGGAGGGTCAATCCAATGGATACAAAAATTAGTGACACCCCCGACCAGGGTTTTGGTCAGCGCATAAGAAAAGTGCGGGGGGGTAAATCGCTGACGGAGTTTGCCCTGGGTTTCGGAGTCCATAAAAACACGCTGGCGCGCTACGAGAAGGGCGAGGGGGTGCCCGATGCCGCGTTTTTGGCGAAGTTATGCCGGATATACCGGATAAGCCCCACCTGGATTCTTACCGGGCGGGGGCCCCAGCACGTCTCCGAGACAGTGGTAAACGCCGGGGCCATAACCGACGCCGAGGGGCTTGACCCCGACATCTACGTCTACATACCCCTCTATAACGTAGTCGCCTCCGGGGGGCCCGGCAACTTCCTTGAGGGCGAAGAGGTGGTGGATGCGTTGGCCTTCAAGCGTGACTGGATACGCTCGGAGCTTCGCGCCAACCCGAAAGATCTGGTGCTGGTGATGATGACCGGGGAATCCATGGAGCCCACCCTGGGCAAAGACGATGTGCTCCTGGTCAACCGGAGGGTCGGCTCGGTGCGCTCGGACGGGATGTATCTCATGCGCTCGGGTGATGCGCTTCTGGTCAAGCGGCTGCAATTTCTCCCCGAAGGCGAGATCAGGGTTATCTCCGACAACCCCGCTTACGAGCCCTTCACCGTCCACCCTTCGGCGGGGGAGAGTGATTTCAACATAATCGGCAGAGTAGTGTGGGCAGGGCGAAAGTTCTAGCTGCTGCGGACACTGCAATAACGGGGGAGAGGAGACAAATTGCCCCCCCGGCACAGCACTTTATTCGCGCTGGCGACACCCGGTTTCGCGCGTAAAGAAGAGGACGACGACGCCCAAGGCTGTCAGCGCCACCATGAGCGAAAAACCGGCGCGATAAGCTGTCCAGCTGTACAGACGCACACCCTCTGCCATACTGCCGGTCCATAGTTGATCGAGAACCCAGCCGACAGCGGGCTGTAGAATCATCGTCCCCACCATGACCCCCATGTTTGTCACCCCCGACACCGTGCCGGCCAACCGTGCCGGGACCGATTCCTTGGCGAAGGCGAACCCTATTATTATCCCCCCGGAGGTGAACCCGGCTACAATCAAGAGCGCTATCAGCAGTGTGCTCGGCAGAGCGGGTATATAGACGATCACCAGCCAGCAGACAAGGGAGATGGCGTTACTGACAAGGTAGAGGAGCTTTCGTTTCCCCATCCGATCAGACGCTGCCCCCAGCACCGGGCCGCCGACCGCCCACGCCACCAGCAGCGCCGAGGCGACTGCGGCTGCGCGTGTCGGGCTCATCATATAGTGTGTGGTCAGAAAGGGGATGCCCCAGAGCCCCGAAAAGGTCAGCACGCACCCGGTGACTCCGGCTGGAGCCAAAAAAAGGAGCATGGTGTTGCGATAGCGAAGCACCTCTTTTATCCCGCCCCATACACTTATAGTTTCAGCGTCGCCGCCAGAGGCCGGGGTGTGGCTGCGGTAGCCCCGCTCGCTTGGGTCGTCGCGCACCACCACCCAGATGAGGGCGCAGACGGCGAGGGTCAGAAGAGAAGCTCCTACCATCACCGGTCGCCAGCCCAGCGTCGTCACCAGTATCCTCAGCGGCACGCCTGCGCAGACGGCGCCGATGATCCCGCAAAAGAGCGCCATGCCGGAAGCGAGCGCGAACTGCCGGGGGGCGAACCAGTGGCTCGCCAGCTTCAACATCCCCACAAAGGCCACGGCGACCGAGCCGCCGATGAGGAGCCTGCCTATTCCCGCCAGCGCCTGATCGTGCGCGGAGGCGAAGATGAGAGAGCCCACCGTCGCTATCAATGCTCCGCCGGCCAGCAGCTTTCGCGGCCCCAGGCGGTCGGCGAGCACCCCTGTAGGTATCTGCATCGCGACATAGCTGTAAAAATAGAACGCCGACAGGTTGCCGAGCCCGGCGGCGGTCAAGCCGAAATCACGCATAAGCTCGGCGGTCATCACCGCCGGAGCCACCCGCTGGAAAAATCCCAACAGATAGAGCGCGGCGCCGCACCCCCAGATCAGCCAGGCGAGCCGGGCCGGTGGGTATTGTCCGCTCATTTGATCTGTGCGCGTAGTCGTCACATAAGCCTCGGTTCGTAAAGATGTGCGGGTCTTGGCCGCCAGTATGACACAACTGCACCGCGCCGCAGGCAATTACCCGGTCTGCCCCGTATTTTATGAGGTATTGCAAAAGGCAGCCGATCCGATCATGCCGGAGTTGTACGGCAGACAAAAAAAGGCTGTGCTAGTTCAGAAGCACAGCCTTTTTTATCCTATGTGGAGCGAGCCCGCTATCGGTGACCCGTTATTTAAGCTGCTCGTAGGTGTCCAGGAGAAGTCGCTCGGTGGTGGCCCAGTCGATGCATTTGTCGGTGACCGATTGGCCGTAGGTGAGCTTTGAAAGGTCGCCGTTTATGGGCTGGTTGCCCGCTTCGATGAAGCTCTCCAGCATGAAGCCGCAGAGCGAGCTTTGGCCGCCAGCCACCTGGGCCATTACATTCTCCAACGCCTCGCCTTGCCGCTCATATTGTTTAAACGAGTTGCCGTGGCTGCAATCGACGACGATGCCGGGGGGCAGACCGGCGTCTTTAAGCTTCTGCGAGGCATCGCGTATGTGTTCGGGGCTGAAGTTGGGGCCCTGGTCGCTGCCGCGAAGCACCAGATGCACGTCGGGGTTGCCGCCGGTTTCGACGATGGCGATACGTCCGTCGTGGTTGATCCCCAAAAAGCTGTGCGAGTGCTGCGAGGCGCGCATGGAATCGAGCGCGATGGATATATCGCCCGAGGTGGGGTTTTTGTAGCCCACGGGAAAAGATAGCCCGCTGACCATCTCGCGGTGGGTCTGCGATTGCGAGGTGCGCGCGCCGATGCCGCCCCAGCTTATCAGGTCGGCCAGGTACTGGGGGTTAATGGGGCTAAGCGTCTCGGTGCCCACCGGCAGCCCCATCTCGGTTATCTCGCACATTAATCTTCGGGCGATGCCCAGCCCCTTCGAGATCTTGTGAGAGTCGTCCAGGTCGGGGTCGCTGACGAGCCCCTTCCAGCCCATGATTGTGCGTGGTTTTTCGAAGTAGACGCGCATTATCACCAGGATGCGATCATTAACTTTTGCCGCCAACGCGGCCAGCCTCTCGGCGTAATCGATCGCCGCCTTCGGGTCGTGGA
>CAXMSR010000164.1:0-4213 GCA_964195725.1 uncultured Kiloniellaceae bacterium
CGCAGCACGTCGGTCGTCACGGTGCCGCCGTTGGTGTCGCACAAAACTAAATAATCCGCATTGCCGTCAAGAGCGGCTGCCAGGGTTTTGATGGCATATGCGGGATCGGTCTTGTATCCGTCGAAAAAATGCTCGGCATCGTAGATCACTTCGTCGCGGCGGGCCTTTAGGTAGCGCACGCTCGTCTCGATGATCTCCAGATTCTGCTCAAGGGTTATGCGCAGCGCCTCCAGCACATGGAGGTTCCAGGATTTTCCGAAGATCGTCACCACCGGGGTCTCGGCGGCGAGGAGCTTTTGGAAGATCGCGTCGTTCTCGGGCCCCTGCCCCACCCGGCAGGTGGAGCCGAAGGCGCAGAGCTTGGCGTTTTTGAGCGGGCTCTTGGCGATCAGCTCGAAAAACTCCAGATCACGGGGGTTAGACCCCGGCCAGCCGCCCTCTACATAGTGGATGCCCAACCAGTCGAGCTTCTGGGCTATGCGCAGCTTGTCGGCGGCAGTGTAGTTGATCTCTTCCGCCTGGGTGCCGTCGCGAAGCGTCGTGTCGTAGACGCGAACCGTCATTTAACTCACCATACCTTGTTTTGTGGCAGGCTGGCTGCGGGATAACCCGTCAGCATCCTAGCTTTTGTCCAGTTCAAAGGCGTTATGCAGTACACGCACCGCCAATTCGGCGTATTTCTCCTCGATGACGCACGAGACCTTGATCTCGGAGGTGGAGATCATCAACACGTTCACCCCCTCGTCGGCCAACACCTTGAACATCTGCGCCGCCACACCCGCGTGGCTCTTCATGCCGACGCCCACAATCGATATCTTGGCGATAGAGGTGTCGGAGAGAACCTCGCCAGCCTCCATCTTCTCTGCGCAGGGGTTGATAACCTCAAGCGCACGGGCGAGCTCATCTTTCAGCACCGTAAAGGTCATCGAGGCCTTGCCCTCGCGACCGATGTCCTGAACGATCATGTCTACGACGATATTGTTGTCCGAAAGCGCGCTAAAGAGGGTGGCGGCGATGCCCGGCCTATCGGGGACACCACGAACGCTCACCTTCGCTTCATTGCGGTTGCAGGCCACACCGGCTACTACCACCTGTTCCATTGTCTCATCCTCCTCTACCACCCATGTCCCTTCATTGTCGTTAAACGAAGAACGCACATGGATGGGCACTTTGTATTTTTTGGCGAATTCCACCGAGCGCGTCTGGAGCACCTTGGCCCCCACGCTCGACAGTTCCAACATCTCCTCGTAGGAGATGCGCTCGAGCTTGCGGGCCTTGGAGCACATATTGGGGTCGGTGGTGTATACGCCGTCTACGTCGGTATAGATCTCGCAGACGTCGGCGTTTATAGCCGCCGCCACGGCCACAGCACTGGTGTCGGAGCCGCCGCGCCCAAGGGTGGTGATGTTGCCGGCCTCGTCCACGCCCTGAAAGCCCGCGACGACGACGACCTTGCCCGCCTCAAGCGCGCATTTTAGCGGCCCTGTATCCACCGATGAGATGCGCGCCTTGTTGTGGGCGGAGTCGGTGGTTATCCGTACCTGGCTCCCGGTAAACGAGAGCGCGGGAACGCCCATCTCTGCCAGCGTCATAGCCAAGAGAGCTATCGTCACCTGCTCACCGGTGGAGAGGAGCACGTCCATCTCGCGCTCGGTGGGCCGGTCGGTTATATTGTGGGCCAGCCCTAAGAGATAGTCGGTCTGCCCCGCCATGGCGGAGACCACCACTACCACCTTGTCGCCCTGCTGCACCCTGTTGGCCACACGACGCGCCACATTGGCGATGCGCTCGGTGTCGCCCACCGAGGTGCCGCCGTATTTCTGTACTACAAGTGCCATTTTACCTATTTCCTCACAGCCTTGCGGCCCATCTTGTGTATCGCCAATCCCATAGTGTCTTCGCTGGCTTCAAGCACCACTTCGCTAATCGTCGGATGAACGTGGATGGTGGTGACGATGTCGCCCGGCGACGCCTCCATCCTCATGGCCAACGCCACCTCGGCGATGACGTCCGAAGCATGCACCCCCACTATGCTGGCACCGAGGATGCGCCCGGTGTCCTTGTGGGAGAGGAGCTTTATGAAGCCCTCGCGCTCGCCCATGCAGAGCGCCTTGCCGCTGGCGGCAAAGGAGAAGCGGCCAACATTGTAGGGTACGCCCTCTTCTTTCAGCTCCGTCTCCAGAGAACCCACCGAGGCCACTTCGGGGCTGGTGAAGGTGGCGCGGGGAACGGTTGCGTAGTCCATCCAGTATTTTTTGCCGAGCGCGTTGTGAACGGCCACCATCGCCTCGCTTGTGGCTACGTGCGCCAGCATGTAGCGGCCAACGGCGTCGCCCACAGCGTAGATGCCCAGCACATCGGTCTCCATCTCGTCGTTGACGACGATATAACCGCGCTCGCTTAGCTTTACCCCGGCCTCTTCCAGCCCGATATCTTCGGTGTTGGGCACACGCCCGACCGCCACCACAACCCGGTCGCAGTGAAGCTCTTCGCCGCCCTCAAGGGTAACCACCGCACCCTGGCCGCGCGCTACCGCGCTCTCGACCTTCGTGGCGGTACGAATCTCTACGCCCCGCATCGTAAGCTTTTTGGCTACCGCGCGCGACGACTCCTTCTCTTCGGTGAAGAGGATGCGCTTTAAGAGCTCGACCACCGTCACCTTGACGCCGAAGGCGCTGTAGATGTGGGCCATCTCGCAGCCGATAACGCCGCCGCCGACGATAACCATCGACTTGGGCAGATCCGTCAGCTGCCACACCTGATCGCTGTTGACGATGCGATCCCCGTCCACGGGCATCGAGGGTATATCCAGGGGCCTGGAGCCGGTGGCGATTATAAAGTTTCTCGCCTTCACTTCGGTGACCGTGCCGTCTTGGGCGGTCACCTCGACGGTGTCGGCGGCGCTAAATCGCCCCCTGCCCTGCACGACATCGACGTCATTGCCCTTGAGGAGCTTTTCAATTCCGCCCACCAGCTCGGCGACCACTGAATCCTTGCGCTCTTTGCAAGCACCCAGGTCAAAGGTTGCGCTGGTGATGTTTATCCCGAACTCGTCGGCATCAGCCACCATCGCCATCCTGTTGGCGCTGGCGTAGTAGGCCTTGGAGGGAATGCACCCCCTGTTCAGGCAGGCACCGCCGAGCTCGGCGGCTTCTATCACACACATCTTGGCACCGAGCTGGCCGCCACGTATCGCCCCCACATAACCGCCGGGGCCGCCCCCTAAAAAAGCGACGTCATACATTCTTTGATCCCTCCCAAAATTAAGAAAAAATTCGCCGAAGCTCCGTCCCTGCGGTCTCGGCAATTGCGCCGCGCCAAACAATCGTCAGCAAACGGCGGTCCTGCTCCAATACTTCAATCGACACTTCCAGCCTGTCGGGGCCGATCATCGAAAAAAAGTCATCTGGCCATTCTATCACGCATACCCCGCTACCGGCCAACACCTCTTCCAACCCCAGATCTTCCAGCTCCGCCTCTTTTCCCAGACGGTAGAAATCCAGATGGTCGAGCCGACAGCGCCCCTCGTAGCACTTGTGGATGGTAAAGGTCGGGCTGGTGACGTACTTTGGCTGCGCAACCCCCAGCCCCCGCGCTATCCCCTTGGTCAGAAGGGTCTTGCCCGCGCCGAGCCCGCCGCTAAGCGTCACCACCAACCCCGGCCCGGCCAACCGGCCCAGCTCGAAGCCAAAACGCTCCGTCGCCTCGGGGCCGCTGCTCTCAAAGGTAAAGTCCATCGACGTCGCTGCTAGCGCGCCATGGCTTTGATGAGGTCGCGCTTGCCGACGACTCCTATGATGCCACCCTCGCCGTCAACCACTGGCAGCGTATGCACGTGCTGCTCGCCCATCATGGTGGCTATCTGCGCCATGGTCGTCTCGGGCGTAATCGTGGTCGCAGGTTTACTCATCACTTCGCCTGCGGTGGTGGCGGTCATCAGCCGCAGCTCCTCTTCGGTGCGCGTGTCGCCCAGGGTGATGACGGCGTCGAAGATAGCCACCATCGTGGGGATGTGCAGCCGCTCGTTCTGGTGGATGAGATCGCTCTCGGTCACCACACCTACCAGATTGCCGCCTTCGTCCACCACGGGGAAACCGCTCACGCCCTCTTCGGCGAACATCCCCGCCAGCTTTTTCAAGTCAATGGTTGGGGGCACCGTAATGACGTCGGTGCTCATTATCTCTCTGGCTGTAATCATCTCTATACCATCCTT
>CAXMSR010000165.1:0-4135 GCA_964195725.1 uncultured Kiloniellaceae bacterium
GGCCTCATGGCCCACATCGCCAAGAGGAAAGCGGGCTAACCCGGGTTAAATCGATGCCACGCTCACCGCGCCCCCCGGTCTACGAGGGGTTTGCCGCCGCCGCTCTGGGTACCGAGGCGCTTGTTGTGTGCCGGGCCGAAAAGAGCGAGCACGGCCTCGCGAGATGGCGTGTAATTGTCGGTTGTAGCAGAAGGCGTATAAGCGATGCGGGTTAAATTGAAGGGCCGTTTTCCGGTCTACGAGGGGTTCGCCGCTGCTGCGCCGGGTACCGAGGCGTTGGTCGAGGGCGAGCTGCGGGGCCTTGGTCTCATTGGGATAGAGACTTTCCCCGGTGGCGTCTCGTTTCAGGGTAGCGCGCTCGATCTTTGCCGCGTCAATCTGCAGAGCCGCGTGGCCGCAAGAGTGCTGGTGCGTGTCGCGCGCTTTAACGCAGGGGGCTGGCGCGAGTTCGAGCGCCGCATTGGTCGCGTCGAGTGGGACAAGTGGCTCCCCAAGGGCGAAGCAGTGCGCGTCAAAGCGGTGGCAGCGAAGACGAAGATGAACCACACCGGGCGGCTTGAAGAGCTGGTCCTGGCGGCGATTCATGCGCAGCTGGGTGAAGTGGCCGAGCCCGCTGGTGCAGCTAAGGGTGACAAAGGTACTAAGCCGCCCCTGACTGTTTATCTCCGGGTACGCCGCGAAAAGGTGACCGTCAGCGTCGACACCAGCGGCGAGCACCTGCACCGGCGCGGGTACCGCACCCACGCAGGCGACGCGCCATTGCGAGAGAACCTCGCTGCCGCGTGTCTTTTGAGCCTTGGCTATGACGGCTCAAAACCCCTGGTCGATCCCTGCTGCGGGTCGGGTACCTTCGCGGTGGAGGCGGCGTTCATCGCCACCAACACCGCCCCCGGCCTCTTGCGCGGGTTCGCCTTCGAGCGGTTGCCGCTCTTTGACCCCGAGGGGTGGGAGGGGCTGCGAAAAGAGGCTGAGGCCGCTCGCGTTTTGGCAAGCGCACCGATCTTTAGTTCGGACATCGACCCCGAAGCCGTGGCGCTGGCAGCACGAGCAGCGCAGGCGGCTGGCGTGGGCGAGTCGGTGCAGGTGGCGCAGCTGGCGATGGAGGAGCTGGACTATGCCGAAATGGAGCAGGGCGGTGGTGGTTTTCTCATCGCCAACCCTCCCTACGGGCTGCGCTTAAAGGGAGAGGCCAGAGCGTACAGCGCGCTTCGCCGGATGATCGGGGGGCAGTTTTCCAGCTGGCGCTGGGGAGTGATCGTCTGCCTCAAACGCGAGGCTGCGAGCTTCCCGGTAGAGGGGCAGCAGAGCCTTCGCTTTGTCGGTGCGGGGTTGCCGCTGGAGTTCAGGACAGGCGGTGCGCCCGAGTGATTTCACAGCTTTTGCGGGAGTGTGATTTGTGCAAACGGCGGTAATTCTGCTAAATATGGGTGGACCGGACTCTCTGGAGGCGATACAGCCTTTTCTGGAGAACCTCTTTTCCGACCCTGAAATACTGAAGTTTCCGCTGTCGCGGTTTGTTCAAAAGCCGCTCGCCAGGATGATCTCGCGAAAACGCAGCGTAAAGGTGATGGGCGAGTACCGGAAGATGGGCGGCAAAAGCCCCCTGGTGCAGATTACCGCAGATCAGGCGACGGCACTGGCAGACGCACTTGGAGCGGAATTCTCGGTACACGTCGCGATGCGCTACTGGCATCCGCGTGCCGACGAAGCGGTGGCCCAAGCGCGAGCGGCTTTTCCCAACGGGCCTGAGCGCATAGTGGTTTTGCCGCTCTACCCGCACTACTGCCGCGCTACCACGGGCACCAGCATTACCGATCTGGAAGAGGCGCTGGAGCGCGGTGGGCTGGGCGGCATTGAACGCATAGTCGTCCGCTCCTGGCAGGACTACGCTCCTTATATTGACGCGCTGGCCGAGTGTCTGGCCGAGGCCGTGGAGGACAACCCCTCTACGACGATCCTCTTTAGCGCCCACTCCGTCCCGGTGAGCCTGATTAAACGAGGAGACCCCTACCTCGATCACGTCAAGGCCACGGTCGCTGCGGTGATGGAGCGCTTTGGGGGGCTAGAGCATCGCCTGGCTTTCCAGAGCCGGGCCGGGCCGGTGCGTTGGCTTGAGCCGTCGATGGAGGACGCGATCAGGCGTCTGGCGGCAGAGGGCGTAGAGGACGTCACGGTAGTGGCGGTTAGCTTTGTCTCTGATCACATCGAGACGCTCTGCGAGATTGACGAACAGTACCGCGAGATGGCTGAAGGGCTCGGTATCAAAAGGTTTAAACGAGCGCCTTCGCTAAATGTACGCCCCACCTTTGTCAGGGCTTTGGAGCAGCGAGTGCTCCTGGCGCTTGAGCAGGGGGCGTGAATAATAGATGCGGCTACCGTAGATTTTTTGCAGTAGCCCCCGCAGTAGAGGAGAAATGACATGAGTGATAACTGGCTAAAACAAGCAGAGTTTCCTTCTGAAGAGGAGTCGCGTTTCGATCAACTGGTCGATCGCACCACCCCAAACCTGTACCGTGATGTCTTCCCCTATTCGGAAGTTACCAAGACCACCTTTGACGGTGTGATCTTGTCGCCAAACCCCTCTGAAAGGATCTGGTTGACCGACACCACTTTTCGCGACGGGCAGCAGGCGCGCGCACCCTACACGGTGGAGCAGATTGTAAAGCTCTACAAGTACCTCCACCGTCTGGGCGGGCCCGAAGGCATCATCCGGCAGACCGAATTTTTCCTCTACTCCGACACCGACCGCAAGGCGGTGGAGTCCTGCATGGAGCTCGGCTACAAGTTCCCCGAGATCACCGCCTGGATACGCGCGGTGAAAGAAGACTTCAAGCTCGTAAAGTCGATGGGGATTAAAGAGACGGGCATCCTGACTTCGGTTTCGGACTACCACATCTTTGAAAAGCTGGGTAAAACCCGGCGCCAGGCGATGGACGGCTACCTGGAAGTGGTAGATCACGCCCTTGCAGAGGGGGTTGTCCCGCGTTGCCACTTCGAGGACATCACGCGCGCCGACATCTTCGGCTTTGTCGTGCCCTTCGCGCGCGAGCTGATGCGCCGTGGCAAAGAGGCGGGGATCCCCGTCAAGATTCGTATGTGCGACACGATGGGCTTTGGCGTGCCCTACGCCGGTTCGGCGCTGCCCCGAAGCGTGCCGCAGCTCTGCCGCGCCATGCGGCTGCACGCAGGCGTGCCGAGCGAACAGCTCGAATGGCACGGACACAACGATTACCACAAGGTGCTGGTAAACGGCGCTACCTCGTGGCTCTATGGCTGCGCCGCCGTAAACGGCACGCTTTTGGGGTTTGGCGAACGCACGGGCAACCCGCCGCTAGAGGGCATGATCATCGAATACATGGAGCTGCGCGGCAAGCCCGACGGCATGGACCCGACGGTGATCACCGAGATACGAAACTATTTCGAGCGCGAGATCGGCCACCATATTCCGCCCTCGACGCCCTTTATCGGCAGTGATTTCAACACCACCCGCGCCGGTATACACATCGACGGCATCGCCAAAAACGAAGAGATCTACAACATCTTCGATACCGCCAAGATACTCAACCGCCCCATGGCGATATCGGTCACCGACAAATCCGGCAACGCAGGTGTCGCGCACTGGATCAACACCCACTTCGCCCTCTTGGACGAGAAGAAGATAGACAAGCGCCACCCCGGCGTGCGGCGCATCTTCAAGAGTGTTATGCGCGGCTACGAGAAGGGGCGCACCACCTCGATGTCCAACGAAGAGATGGAGCGCAAAGCGCGCCGCTACATGCCGCAGCTCTTCGTTTCCGAATACGACAAGCTCAAAAAGCGCGTCCTCCACGCCGCCGAGTCGATCGTCACCGAGATCGCCGAGAGCCCCGAGATGATCTCGCTCGACCCCTCTCGCATGACGACCTTTCTCATCGAGCAGATCAGCGAATTTCCCTTCGTGCAGTTCATGTACGCCACCGACATGGAGGGCGTCAAGGTAACCAAGAACGTCACCCAGATCGAGGACAAACCAAAGTACGCAGGTTATGACGAGATCTCCAAGAACTACGCCGACCGCTCCTGGTTTCAGCAGCCGGTGCAGACGGGTAAAACGTGCGTGACCGACGTCTATACCTCAAAGGTAACCGACAGGCTG
>CAXMSR010000166.1:0-4118 GCA_964195725.1 uncultured Kiloniellaceae bacterium
CAAAAGCCTTCGTGGCGGGGCTCTCCATGGGCGGCTACGTCGCCTTCGAACTTATGCGAAGCCACCCCGAAAGAGTACGCGCGGCCGCGCTGATCGACACCACGGCAAAGGGCGACGACGCGGCAAAGCTGGAGAAACGCCAGCAGACGCTAAGGCTGATAGCGGCTGGGAAATACGACGAGGTACTAACACTTTTCATCGACAGCGTCACCTGGCCCGACGGCCCGATGGCCGAAATCGTGAACGAACTGATGGTGAAGATGGGAGCTATTGTGGGGGCCGAAGGCTTCGCCCGATCAATGGCGGCCGTACGCGACCGTGGCGATTTTATGGAGGTGGTAGAGCACAGCGCCATACCGATGCTCTTTATCGCCGGGGAACACGACGAGATGACGCCGCCCGATCTGGCAGCCGAGCTGGCGGCAGCGGCGCTGGACGGCTCTTTTGTTGCGATACCCGGCGCGGGTCACATGAGCGCCATAGAGGCCCCCAAGGCGGTGGCCGGGGCGCTGGGCGAATTCTTCCGCCGCTTTATGGCGTTGGCTTAAGAGCCTGGCGCAAGCGTTTAGCGTAAGATTCTGGCGTAAAGCGGCTAGCGTCTGCGCCGACCTTTACCACCTTTGCCGCCCGCAGCGCGCGCCGCCTTTATCGTCTTGATGCGGTGGGCGCTGAAGGTAACGATGTTGGCGACGCACACGCCCAGCGCAGGCAGATTTAACATCCAGTTTGTCAGGTGGCCTTCGTCGGCGCGCGTGTAGATGCGGATGAGATGAAGCACCAGCCAGCAAGAATTTAGCGACAGCGCAACCCTGATCGTCATGTCGGCGGGCTTTTGGAGAAATTGCAGGGAGAAATGCCCCCAGACGCTCGGCAGCAAAATCGCCGCCAGGAGCAGCGCCAAGACCGGCGGCGAAGAGACTTGCGCCGACTTTACCGTCACCATCAGGATGATGCCCACGCTGCCCAGCATCCCCAAGATGGAGAGCGGCTTCAAAAACTGATTCATCTACACTTCTCCTTAAATTATGCTGCGCCGCACCGCTGGCGGACAGCCGATAAAAGCAGACAGCCGATAAAAGCAAGCAGCTCCACCCCGGACGCGCCCTCGCGCCCTAATAACCCGAAGCGCGGTTTATCACACCCTTACCTATCACCGCCGCAGCCTGAACATTGCCCTGGGCGTCGGTGACCGACACCACCGCCTCGCCCGAACCCACGTAGGGCGAAAGCTGCGACACAGCTTCTGCAGGCATCGACACCGACAGCCGCGCCTGACCGCGCTCGTCTACCCAGCGCACTTCACTCACACTAATCCCCTCGACGGCGACCTTCGCCTCGAAGGCATCCAGCGCCGAGTAGCGCCCGACGACAAACCCCGCCAACGCACCAAAGAGAGAGGCCACCAATACGACAACTACCATATCGCGCATCTCCATCGTAAAGCCTCCTCCTCAGCTAGATTTTGCCCTGAAACCGTCCCGGTTCATTTGCTTTATTTAAAAAGGCCAAGCAGCTTGTCTAAAATCCCCTGCTTCTTTGGCTCCGGCGCGGGCATAGCCAACGCTTCGCGTAGCCCCCGCAGAAACTCTCCGGCGGCGGCTACGGCTTCTTCGCCGCGTTTGTCGCCTATCGTCTCCAGAAGCGCGCTGCCAACGATGACGCCGTCGGAAACGGCGGCTATCTCTCTGGCCGGGCCGGGGCCGCTTATGCCGAAACCCACCAGCACGGGCAGCTCGGTGTGGGGACGAATCCTCTTGACCATTGCGCCTACCATGTCGGCGGCGGCCTGTTTTTCTCCGGTGACGCCGGTGACCGCGACGCAGTAGAGAAAACCGCTGGACTGGGCGATCACCAGGGGCAGCCGCGCGTCGGGGGTGGTGGGTGCTACGAGAAAGACGGTGGAGAGCCCCGCCTCGCGCGCCACGGGGGCGAACTCGTCCGCCTCTTCCGTGGGCAGATCGACGACCAGCACGCCGTCGGCGCCGGAGGCCACCGCGTCGGCGGCGAACTTCTCGCCGCCCCGGTGGAGTATCGGGTTGTAGTAGGTCATGTACAGGAGAGGAATCGTCAGTCCCTGATCACGAGCGGAGCTTACCGACTCGAAGATCGAGCTGACCGAAGCGCCGCTCGCCAGGGCGCACTCCGAAGCTTTCTGGATCACGGGGCCGTCGGCGCTGGGATCGGAAAAGGGGATGCCCACCTCCACTCGGCCCCGGCCTCTTGCGCTTCCAGAAGGAGCGCCACGAAGGTGTCTCGGTCAGGATAATCGCCGGTGATGAAGGGAACGAGGATCTTTCGCCCCTCGCCCTTAACGGCGGCCAGCCTATCGCTCAAGCGGCTCATGCGTCACCCCCTTCATTTTTCTCGCTACTCTTCATTGCATCCAGCACAGTGGCTAAATCCTTGTCGCCGCGCCCCGAGAGGTTTAGCACTATCGTCGCGTCGGGCTTTAGCCCCCTGGCCACCTCGGCCACCTTGGCCAGGGCGTGGGAAGACTCCAGCGCCGGAAGGATGCCCTCGGTACGCGAGAGCAGGTGAAACGCTTTTAGCGCCTCTTCGTCGGTGGCCGATAGCACATCGAGGCGGCCCGTCTCGGCCAGATGCGCGACTTGGGGCCCCACGCCGGGATAATCGAGCCCGGCGGAGATCGAGTGCGCCTCTGTCACCTGTCCATCTTCGTCCTGCAAGAGGTAGGATTTCTGCCCGTGAAGCACTCCGACCATCCCTGCGCGGATAGCTGCGGCGTGTCTGCCGGTGTCGAACCCCTCGCCTTCGGCCTCCACCGCGACCAATTTAACCGGGTCGTCGAGAAAGGCGGTGAAGATGCCCATGGCGTTCGAGCCGCCGCCGATGCAGGCGACCAGGGTGTCGGGCAGACGGCCCTCGCGCTCCAGCATCTGCTCGCGGGTCTCGCGGCCGATGATCGACTGGAAGTCGCGCACCATCGCCGGATAGGGGTGCGGCCCGGCCACGGAGCCGATGATGTAGAAGGTGGTATCCACATGGGTGACCCAGTGGCGGATCGCCTCGTTCATGGCGTCTTTGAGGGTGCGGCTGCCCGAGGTCACCGGCACCACTTTTGCGCCTAGAAGGTGCATGCGCTCGACGTTGGGGGCTTGCCTTCGCACGTCCTCTTCGCCCATGAAGACTACGCACTCGAACCCCATCAGCGCCGCCGCCGTGGCGGTGGCCACGCCGTGCTGGCCCGCGCCCGTTTCGGCGATGATGCGCCGCTTGCCCATGCGTTTTGCCAAGAGCACCTGGCCGATGGTGTTGTTTATCTTGTGCGCCCCGGTGTGGCAGAGGTCTTCGCGTTTCAGATAGACGCGCCTGCCCCCGGTGGCCTCGGAGAAGCGCTCGGCAAAGGTGAACGGCGTGGGCCTGCCGACGTAGTTGGCGAGAAGCCCCCTGAACTCTTCGATAAACGCAGGGTCGGCCATCGCGTCGTCCAGCGCCTCTTTCAGCTCAAAAAGCGCGGGCATCAGCGTCTCGGCGACGTAGCGGCCACCGAAGCTCCCGAAGTGCCCCTTGGGTGTAGTGCTCATATCAAAATGTCCTTCCTCATTGGAAATCGTGTCGTAGTAGTTTGCTGTCGGCTTCCCGCACGCGGCGAATAAAAGCATGCACCTTTTCGGAGTCTTTTATCCCCGGCGAAGTCTCTACCCCGCTGGCGGTGTCCACCGCCCAGGGCCTCACCGCGCGAATCGCCTCGGCGACGTTTTGCGGGTTGAGTCCGCCCGCCAATATGATCTGCCCGTGGCGCATCGCCGCCAGCGCCCACGAACGCTCGAACCCCTTGCCGCTGCCGCCGGTGGAGGAGTCGAGCAGGAAAAAGCTCTGCCCCGGAAACTTCGTCAACCTCTCCACGTCCGCCCCCGTGGTGAGCGATATCGCCTTGAGCGCCGGGAGGCCCAGCTCGTCTATAAAGCGCGCATCTTCCAACCCGTGGAGCTGGGCGACGTGCAGGCGGCACTCGCGCATCACTTCGCGCACCTCGGAGAGCGGCTGATCCTGAAAGACCCCCACGAGGGTGACGAAGGGGGGCAGCTCGCCTACAAAAGAGGCCACCGTCTCCGGGTCGGCTCGCCGCTTGGAGCGCGGGGCGAAGACAAAACTCA
>CAXMSR010000167.1:0-4086 GCA_964195725.1 uncultured Kiloniellaceae bacterium
CGATGGTAACCACAGCGGAGAAACATTATACACTTGTTTGCCCCAGGTACAACACACTGCCACAACAGAGGAATTCGCCGCCTCTCTGCGCCAGCGCGAGCCCCCGTCCACTGGGCAGCCACAGTTATGCCAAATGCCTAAAATGTAAAGCCCTTCGGTGGCCGAGGCCGGGGTTGACCCCCGCCAGACCCCGCTGTATTCTGGCTCTTCTCCTCTCGTAGCAGGGGCCCACCCGGGACTGCGGCAAAGCGTGTGCGAGCTCTACTTTTACGGAGGAGGGGCCGGGGCGGCGGCGCAGTGCTTTTTTTTCGGGGGCAACGGCTACACCAACATTCGTCGTCGGAGACCAGCCATTTGTCTACCCTGGGTGACTTTTTCTCCCGTTCAATAAAGAAGCGCTCCAGCGCCAAGGCGGCAAAGGCTGCGTCTGAAGCGGTGTCGCAGGCCGAGGCGGCGGCGCGCCGTTTTGCACGCTTTAACGCCGAGCGCACCGAGAACCTGAAAGACCAGATAGCCGAGAAGGCCCACCATGCGGTGCGACTGTTGCCGCTGCTGCTCCACGTCAATCAGGAGGGGCTGCCCGGCTATATGCCCGACAAGCTCTGCCCCTTCGGCGTCACCGGCTTTGACCCCAAAGAGACCGACCTGGCGCTGGCCAAGACCCTTTTCCCGCGCTCGGCGTTAAAGCGCGCCGCGGCCCCACGCATGGCGGTGGATCTGGTCAGCATCATGGGCAGCGCGGGCACTATCGGTTTCACCACAAGCAGCGATCTCGACATCTGGATCTGCTTTCGCCTCGTTGACCATTCGACGGCGGCAATGGCCCTCTTTGACGAGAAGGTCCGCCTGATCGAAGCGTGGATGAACGACTACGCCGGGCTGGAGACCCACCTCTTTTTGCAAGCCACCGAACACATCCGGCAAAACGACTTTGGCGAGACCGACCTGGAGGGGTGCGGCTCGGCCCTTGGGGCGATGCTCAAAGAGGAGTTTTACCGTACCGCCATCATCCTGGCGGGCAATTTTCCTTTCTGGTGCGTGGTCGAGCCCGGCGCCACCCCCGACGAGTACAGCGCAAAGGTCCAACAGCTGCGGGCTGACGGCGAGTTCGATTCCGACGGCTTTGTCGACCTGGGCCCCGTGGAGCAGGTGGGGCTCGGAGAGCTCTTCGGGGCGGCGATATGGCAGATCGCGAAGGGGCAGCGCGCGCCTTTCAAGTCGTCTCTGAAGATGGCCTATCTGGAGAACACCGTCTGTTCGGGCACGCACCAGCTGCCGCTGTGCGACATCTTAAAAGAGCTGGTGGCCCGTGGCGAGCAGCCCGACCCCTACCGGCTCCTCTTTGATCAGGTGCTGAAGTATTACAGCGACAAGGGCGACGTGGACGCCCAAGAACTTCTGGCCGAGTGCTTCTACCTGAAAGCCGGGATACTGCTAAACCCCTCGCTTCTGTAGATCGAGCCGCACTATAAGGAAGAGAGCGTCATCCTCGAATACGTCAAGGGCTGGGCGTGGGAGCCGCAAAAGATCGAACGCCTGAACGAGTTCAGCTCGTGGAAGTTCGAGTTGACCCGCGACCTCTCGGCGCGGCTCAACAGTTTTTTCATGCGCTCCTACCAGCGCATCAACGAGCAGCTGGAGCTGGCGGGAGAAAAACAGACGATCACCGACCGCGACCTCACCGTCATCGGCAGAAAGCTCCAGATAGCCTACCGCCACGCGCCCCACAAGGTCGAGCGGGTGCACATGGTCATCGCCAGCGTACAGGAGCCGATCCTCAGTCTGGTGGAAGCGCCGCTCTCCACCGGCGGCACACAGTGGCGGCTCTACAGCGGCCGGGTGAACACGATCAACGAAGAGGACTATGCCCACGCCCTGATCCGCTTTTTCAACGACCCGGTCGAGCTGCTGGTCTGGTCGATCTACAACGGCATCCTGGGAGACAAAACGCACCTTCTCTGCCGCCCGTTGCAGCACCGGTTCAGCTCGGCCGAGCTGGAGGCGCTGGCCCTGATGCTGCTGGAGTTCATGGACAGAGGCGAAGAGAGCGATCAATCCGTAGAGGCGCTGCTGGGCGACCCCCGCCCGGTGCAGATGACGGTGGTGCCCAACATGGGCCACGACGAAGAGCACATAATCGATCTGTGCGCCGTCTACCAGACCAGCTGGGGCGAGACGTTCTACCAGCGCTTCGAGGGGGCGCGGGCGCTGCGTGAGTTCTTTAAAGACCTGCTGCTCCCCTTCTGGGCCAACGCCCCCGACCCCGGCCAGGTGACGGTGTACGCCCCCGGCCACGGGGTAAGGTCCCTTACCGGCCCCGCCCCCGGCACACGGCTGGCCAAGTGGACGGGTAAGCTGTGCGCCAGCTTCGGCGGGGCGAAGCTGCCCGACGGGGTGCGCCGCCGCCACGTCATGGACAGCGCCGAGGGGTTTTTGCTGATCGAGCGGGCGGGCGAGCTCTTCGAGGTGAAGGTCTGCGCAACTCACGACCAGCTGCTGCAAAATTTGTGCAGCGTCGGCCCCTTCGACAGGGTAGAGACGACGATCGACAGCGGCGGCGGGCGGCTGGACAAGCTCACCCTGATCGAGGCGGCGGCCACCAGGGGCAGGATCGATCTTTTCATGGTGCAGGACCGGCACCGGTCGGAGATATACGTCCACGACGAGGCGGGCAACCTCTACCACACCCTCTGCGAACCCGGCTCTGAGATCTACGCGCTCTCGAAGATCACCATCTACATCGACAACATCTTTGATGAGCTGTGCGCCCAGCCCACCAGCCCGCTCTTCGGGGTCGCTCGCGCAGAGGTACTAAAGATCCACCGCCTGACGCAGGGGGCGCTAGCGCGCGCGCTAGACGCCACCGAAGAGTTTACCGCCAAAATTAAAGAGCTGGGCCTAAACCCTCGCGGCCTGGAGATAGAGTGCTCGGTGGACGAAGACGGCCAACCGCTGGGCTACCGCATAAACTGGGGGCAAGAAGCGATCTCCTCAAGCGAGGTGGAGAGCCCGCTAGAAGAGCTAAAGCGGCGCATCGACAACGATCGCCGCTCCACCGCCCGCTACGGTGTCTACGTCACGCGCCTCTTTCTGGACAACCAGTTCAAAAAAGACCACTGCGGCAGCTACTGCGCTACCTACCACCACCTTAAATACATAGAGGCCCTTGAACGGCGTCTGAGCAGCTGACCAGCGGTTTTCGCCTTACGCACAGGGTGGCTTTCCCAATTGAGTTCTTGCATTTGGGAGCGCGCCTTGTAGTATTGGACACAAAGAGGGTCGGTTTTAAACCTTATGGGGGAAAGGAAGAGCCTGTGACCGCTGCCGGAAGTAACACCCGCCTGCATCGCGTCCTGCCGGTAGTGCTGGTGCTGCTGTTGCCCTTCCTCATGGGTGCCAGGGGTGGGCTGCCCAAGGCCAAGCTGTGGCGCAGCGTTGTGCGCTGCAACGTCACAAAGGTAGAGGGCATCCTCAGCACCCACGTCTTCGACCGTCAAGAGCTGGGCAAAGCGCTCTGGATGTCGGTCACGCGCGCCGCCCCCGACAACCACGAAAAAACGCTGAAGATAGTCGCCCTGCTGTTGAACAAGGGGGCAAACATCGACTTTGCAGATGTCTACGAACGCACAGCACTCATGGTCGCCAGCGAAAACCTCGACGAGCCGCTAGTCACGCTGCTACTGAGCCACGGGGCAGACCCCGGCCTGGCAGACACCAAGGGAAGAAGGGCCAGCGACTATGCGGCCTCGGCAGCCAAAAACGCCGGAAACGTCATGAAGCTGCTCGACTACAACGCGCAGTAACCCCATCCCTATCCCCACCGCCACTTAACCACGCCACCGCCTTCGACGTTACTCGGCTCTTTGCGCACGCCAGAGGCTAAAGTAGCGCGCCTTCATGCGGTAGGGGAAATAGAAGATCGGCTCGGCCAGCCCCTGCGCGAGAAGGAGCTCGCCAAGCGATTCGCCCGCTTCGGTGTAGAGATACGCCAGGGTGCGCCCATAGCGGTCAAAGCGCTCTTCGTCAAACTCCAGCCGCACACGCTTGCCCTCTATCAGCTTCGCGACAAACTCCTTTGCGCGTCTG
>CAXMSR010000168.1:0-4058 GCA_964195725.1 uncultured Kiloniellaceae bacterium
GTTTTGTGCCAGGGGTTAATCTTCAGGACGAAGAAGGCATAAGCTCCAGGGACGGATATGTATCCACACTTCCATGCCCACCGCCATCGGGTGCTCGCGAGCGTCTCTCATGTTCAGCCAGCTGTCGAGTTTGAGTTCTCCTACACGCAGGCGCACCAAGCGATAGTGGCCCAGATCGGCCCAGCTCTCCACCTCTCCCAGGAAGATATTGCGCTGCATAGCCGTATCCGGCGAATGGTTGGGCTCCAGAATGATGACCTCTTCCGGGCGGACACCCACCACCACCTTCGCATTTTCGGCAAATTCGCCGGTGGGAGTCATCTGAAATGAATAATCACTCTGATCCAATTCGATCTTCTGGTAGCCCTCTTCGGTCCTCGGGCCGATCCTCGCGTCAAAGAGGTTTTTCAGCATCAGAAAGCGCGCGGCCTTAAGGGTCGCGGGGCGATTGTACAGCTGCGCCGGAGCCCCGGTCTGCTCAACGCGGCCATCCATCAGGATCGCCATCTTGTCCGCCATGAGGAAAGCCTCTTCGGGGTCGTGTGTTACCTGCACCAGAGTGAGGCCCAGCCGCTGCTGCAGCTCTCGAAACTCGGTCTGAAGCCTTCGGCGCAACGAGACGTCCAGCGCCGAGAAGGGCTCGTCCATAAAGATAACCCTGGGTTCGGTTATCAGCGCTCGCGCCAGAGCCACCCGCTGCGTTTCGCCCCCGGAGAGTCCGTCGATGCGCGCGCGCTCGATGAAGCTCCCCAGGTCGAGCAGCTCCACCATCCGCCCAAGCCGCTCTTTAACGTCGAAAGGGGTCTGTCCGCGCGCCCGAAAGCCGAAGAGTATGTTTTCCCTGACCGAGAGGTGTGGAAAGAGCGCCAGCTTCTGCGGGACGTATGCAACGCGGCGCTCTTCAGCGGGTAGCCCGGTGATATCGGTGCCGTCGATGAGTACGCGCCCCTTTTGGGGCTTGTGCAGCCCGAGCAGCAGCTCCAGCAGCAGCGTCTTGCCCGCTCCCGAGGGGCCAAGCAGGAAAAAGCTCTCTCCCTGCTCCACCGAGAGGTTTACCTCGTGAAGGCTAAAGCTCCCGATGGTGAGGCTCAGCTTTTCGGCCCGGATCATGGCACTCTCCCCACGACGCGAACGCCCACGAGTACCGCCAAACTAACGAATGAGAGGAGCAGCATCAGCGCCACAGCGCCCTCTACGTCGGCGCTGGCCATGCGCAGATAGATGGCGACCGGGATCGTCTCAGTCTTGCCCCCCACGGCTCCAGCCAGGGTGACTGTCGCGCCAAACTCTCCCACCGACCTCGCCCAGGCGAGGATATAAGCCGCCGCGATACCCCTGCCCGACATCGGGAGTATGACCATCCTGAAGGCCCGCCACGGCGTGCACCCCAGAAACCGGGCGACATGCTCGTAGGAGACATCGATCCCCTGGAAGGTGGATTTCAGGACGCGGATAGAGAGCGCCAGCGCCACCGTGAACTGCGCAAGCACTATCCCCGGCACCTCGAAGATGAAGCGCAGGAGGTTTGTCTCGACCCATTGGCCCGGAAGAGTGCGAAATAAGAGGAGCAGGGAGACGCCAAGCGCCACTGGCGACAGGATCACCGGGATATCCAAGAGCGCGTCAATGAGCATTGAGCCGGGAAACTGCCGTCTGGCCAGAAAGTAGGCTGCCGGAAGCGCCACTATTAGCGCCAGCGTAGCCGCCAGGGTGGCAGTGCCAAGGCTAAGAAGCACCGCATGACGGATTGAAGGCTCTGCAAAAGCCCTGAAAGGGGCCGAAAACCCCGAGTATCCGGCTTGAACACCAAGAATAGCCAGGACAAACACAATCGAAAATCCCAGCGCACCCACCAGGGTGGATGTGAAAAGAAAGCGTTTCACACGCCTACTCCCAACCCGCCGGCAGGGGGAGTTCCCCTCCGACTGGCGTTTGCGGAGTGGCATGGCTGCGAGCCGCCTCAATATCTACGAGGTAACCATGTTTTTTCAGAACGGCTTTGGCCTGCGGCGTCATCAAGTGTTATAGAAACCCCCGGGCAATTTGCTTCTCCTCGGAGAAGGTGGTCAGGGCAGCCGGGATATATCCGATTCGGGAGACCTCTGCAGGTGCAAGAAAAACAGTCTCTATCCTGTCGGGCTCCCATTGGCTGAACACTGCCCAACCAAGCACTGCGTCAACCAATCCCAGCGAGAGCATCTGTGCCGTTTTCTGGCAAGACTCGGCAAAGTTGACGATATTGGGACGGACAGCTGCGTCAAGCCCTTGTGCGGCTAAATTCTCCACCGCGTAGAGGCCGACACAGACGGCGTCAGGACGTGCAATCCCGACACGCAGGTCGGGACGGGTCAGGTCTTTGAGGGTGCGTATCTTTCGGGGGTTGCCCTTGGCGACATTAATGGCGGGGATAAGATAGGCGAGACGCACCTCGGTTTTAGCCTCAACCAAGCCTTTGCGCTTGGCCTTTTCCATATAATCAGAGGAGCCCGGCAGATAAATATCTCCGCGTCGCGCCAGCTCGATCTGCGATAGAAGTGCGCCCGACCCCCCCAGCGAGACGTAGACCCTGGCCCCTGTTGACTGCTCGAAGCTGCGGCCTAGTTCTTCAAGCGCGGGGTTAATAACCGACCCGGCGAACACATGTATGGAGCGCCCCTGCCACTGCTCGGCCAAAGCAAGGTGCGGCACTGAAAAACCCAGCATAACCAACACCGCTATGGGCATAGCCCTACTGAGTGTGAGCATTAAACGACCGACAGTTGCCCACTTATCCATGAAGCCTCACGCTCCTCCCAGAAACTGCTCCTCAAGAAAATCACTCACAGGCCCAGCGTGATCCAGGGGGAAAACCGGAACGGAAACATTAAGCGAGCTGTCGCTGACTATGCCGATCAATCTGTGATCTATAATGTTGCCGTCGGAATCCAGGCAGGTGAGCTCGCGGCTGCGTTCTTGCCGGTGCACCTCTATTTTGGGCAAGTGCCCCATCTTGTACCCCTCTGTGAGCACGATATCCACGTCGGTCATATAACTGTAAATCAACTCGTCTATCGTCACCTCGCCCTTCTCGTTTGGACTGACCATCGCAAATTTGTCTTTGGACGAGATCACCATGGGAGCGGAGCCTGCCTGGGTCAGTCGCCACGAGTCCTTGCCCTCGTGATCGATATTGAACTTGTGTGCGTCGTGTTTGATCGCTCCGACGCGATACCCGCGCTGCGTAAGTTCAATAATAACCTTTTCCAAAAGAGTTGTCTTACCAGTCCCCGACTTTGCGACGAACGAGACCGCAGGAGGGCCAAAGCTTCTAAGGCGTGCCAGATGGAGGCGGCATTCGTCAAGGTCAGCTCGCGTATGGACGTTGCGAAAACCAAGCCCCGAAGGATCGAGCGCAGAGAGGTCTTCTCCGTTGACGATCCTGGTACGGACATCGGAGATAAAGTCGAGCACCTTCAGGTTGCCGCGTTTGATGCGCTCCTCCATAGGGGCCACGCAAGTCTTTGAATATACCGAGCACATGGGCTCAAAGCCGCTCTCGCTACGAGGAACCACGACGTCCCATCCTTTGCGAAGTCCATAAAGATGGCGGATGACGCGCGCGTGGAGAAAGGGCATGTCGGCAGCGGCGGCGAAGGCGTAGTGGCTCTTAATATGCTTTAGCCCGGTGGTCAAAGCCCCCAGAAGGCCAGCATCGCCATACTCGTCTGCCACCGTGGTAAAGCCCAGTCCGTCCAAGAGCTCGGGGGAGCGCGCGACGACAATGACTTCGTCGAAAAAGCTCTCCAGAATGCGGTGCGCCCGCTCCAGCGGTTCTCGTCACTATTAGCCAAAAGCAGAGCAGTTCTGGTGTCGCGCATGCTTACCTCCGTCAGAGGATTACCGCGATTATGCGAACAGCGGTACTGATTAAAACTAGCGGAGTAAACAAGCGCTGTCGAGAATATAAGGGCTTAAAAGCGTTTTACCAATTCGACCTGCCTCCGATAGGGGTTGAAGGCATCTCTGCAACCCGAGGCAACGCCGCAACCCATCGCGGCTACCGCCCGACGCTCACACTT
>CAXMSR010000169.1:0-916 GCA_964195725.1 uncultured Kiloniellaceae bacterium
CATTTGCTCCCTATGCGAGTCGTTTAAGCTCAACATAGAGCCGTTCAAGCAGTGAAACACTCCGGTTCTTGCGATGCAATTCAATAAGGCCGGTGTATCTGAACACGCCACGCTGCCGAGAGAGGACACCTCGCCCGAAGCGTCTGTTTTGACGGCGGCGCGCCAACCCCATTATGCCACCGACTTCAAGAAATTGCCTTCCGGTTTTAAACCGGCTCGCGATGCGCTCACGAGCTGGCGCCTGACTTGACGCCATGCCTCGTCCGGGGCTTGCCACCCCCGCCTTTAGTGCTACTTTTGTAGTGTAGCGGTCTGCCCTGAAACATTCGGAGACCGGACCTTTGAAATGACTTTTACCGAAAGGATCTGTTATGGCTGTCAACGTTCAGGTTGTTTTCTACAGTATGTACGGACATGTATACCAGATGGCAGAGGCGGTAGCGGCGGGCGCGAGAGAGGTTGACGGGGTTAATTGCGGGCTCTTCAGGGTACCCGACCTGATGAGCGCCGAAGCGCTGGAGGCTGCGGGCGCCGCCGAAGCGCAGGCGAGCCTTGCGCACATCCCCGTGGCGACGATCGATCAGCTGGCCGACGCCGACGCCGTCATCTTCGGCACACCGACGCGCTACGGCAACATGACGGCGCAGATGAAGCAGTATCTGGATCAGACGGGCGCGCTCTGGATGAAGGGCGCGCTGGTGGGCAAGGTGGGCAGCGTATTTGCCTCCACCGCCACCCAGCACGGCGGGCAGGAGACGACTATCACCAGCTTTCACACGGTGCTCTTTCACCACGGCATGGTGGTGGTGGGCGTGCCCTATGCCGAGGCGAGGCTGATGGAGATGGGCGAGATCACCGGCGGCACGCCCTACGGTGCCACCACGATAGCGGCGCACGACGGCTCGCGCCAACCGAC
>CAXMSR010000169.1:926-4052 GCA_964195725.1 uncultured Kiloniellaceae bacterium
CAGCACAGCTAGTCAGCCAGCACAGCTAGTCAGCCAGCACAGCTAGTCAGCAAAATAAAGAGAGGGCGTTTCCCAAAGGAAGCGCCCTCTTTTATTTAATCTGCAAACAATTACCCGGCCTTTTTCGTCTTCGGCTAAACAGCTTAAGGCCGCTTGGCGCGCTATTTTTTGGGCACCACCAGCCAGAGGATCAGGTAGGGGACAAGGCCGGGCAGCCCGCCGGGCAGCAGCAGGAGGAAAAAGAGCAGCCGGAACCAGAAGACGCCGATCCCGAAAAAAGCTGCCAGACCGCCGCAAATTCCGGCGACCATGCCGCCTTGCCGTCTCAAGGGCCCGTGGGTAGCCATCTTAGCGCCCTCTTCCGCCGCCCCCGCCGCTGCGGGGGGGCTTTCCTGCCGCCCCTCCTGCGCGCGAGCGGCCGCGCGGGCGACCCTCGTCCTTCCTGAAGGGATTTGGTGTCTTGGGGCCCCTGCGCGTATCTCGCCGGTCGCCTGCGCGCCCCCGGCCCTGATAGATGTCTTTTATAAGCTCGGGGCGGCCTATGCGCTTGAAGTACCGCTCCAGCCGCTCGCGGCTCTCGGGGCTCTGGAACTGCGCCAGGTCGCGCTGCACCTGCGCCTCGGTGGCGGTGGGGACGTAGACCTCTTCGCCGGTGGCGGGGTCGGTGCGGGTGTGGTACATGCAGGTTGACGCCGTCATCGGCGTGGGCGTGAAGACCTGCACCTGCTCCACGAAGTGACCCAGCTTTCGCACGTAGCGCGTCAGATCCAGCGCGTCCTCCAGGTTGGTGCCGGGGTGGCCCACCATCAGGTAGGGGATAAAATGGATCTGCTTCTCCAGGTCGGCTTTCGTGGTGTTAAACAGCCGCATAAACTCGTTCATCTCGGAGTGCGGGGGTTTTTTCATCAGCGCCAACGTGCGCTTGGTGACGTGCTCGGGGGCCACCTTCATCTGCCCGCCTACGTGGTGCTGCAAGAGCTCGCGAAAGAGCCTTCGCTGGGGCGGCAGCGTCACCATGTCGTGCCGTATGCCCGAGGCGGTGAAGACGTGCTTGACCCCCTTGACCCGCCGGGCGACGCGCAGGAGGTTGAGATAATCGGCTCCCGACACTTCGAGCTGGGGGCAGACCTGGGGGGTTAGGCAGCTGGGCCTTGTGCAGCCGCTCTGGCCGGGCTCCGCTTTGGTGCAGCGCGTCCCGTACATGTTGGCGGTGGGGCCGCCCATGTCTTGAATAGTCCCGCGAAACTCGGGGTGTTTGGCCAGGCGCGTGACCTCCTGGATGATGCCCTTGGAGGGGCGGGAGACCACTGCCCTGCCCTGGTGCGCGGTGAGCGCGCAAAAAGAGCAGCCCCCGTAGCACCCCCGATGGGTGGTGACGGAAAAACGCACCGTCTCCAGCGCGGGGATGCCGCCCTCTTTATCGTAGTGGGCGGGATAGCTACGCGCATAGGGCAGCTGGTAAAGCGCGTCCAGCTCCTTTGGCGTGAGGTTGGCGGCGGGCGAGTTGATGACCACAAAGCGGTTGCCGTGGGGCTGCACCAGCGGCGGCGGCTGGATTTCGTGGAGCGCCTTGTCGGCCAGCTGGAACATCTCCAGAAATTTTTCGGGGCTCTCTATCGTCTCTTCCGCGCTGGGCAACATCACCGCGTTGTCGCTCCACTCGCCCTCTTGCGCGAGGTAGGCGACGCCGGGGGTTGCGCGAAGCTCCATATTCGAGCGCCCGGCGTCAAGCCCCCAGGCCAGCGCCGCTATCGCTTTTTCACCCATACCGTAAATGAGGAAATCCGCCTTCGCCAGGGCGAGCACCGAGGGGCGCACCACCTGCTTGACGAAATCGTAGTGGGCCATGCGCCGAAGGCTGGCTTCGATCCCCCCCATTATTATCGTCGTTTCGGGGTACGCCTCGCGGCACCGCTGGGCGTAGACCACGCTGGCCATATCCGGGCGCAGGCCGGGTTTGCCGCCGGGTGAGTAGACGTCCTTTTCGCGGCGCTTTCTCTTGGGGGTGTAGTTGGACACCATCGAGTCGAGGTTTCCGGCGGTGACGCCGAAAAAGAGCCGGGGCTTTCCGAAGCGCTTGAAAGCGTCGGCGCTCTTCCAGTCGGGCTGGGCGATGATGCCCACGCGGTAACCGAGCGACTCGAGGTAGCGCCCGATGATCGCCGCCCCGAAGGAGGGGTGGTCAACGTAGGCGTCGCCCGAGACAAGCACTATATCGTAGCGCTCGTCGGCGTTGGCGGGGTGCTCGGGGATGAACTCTGTATCTTCCGTCATTTTTATAGGTCTCGTGCGTT
The DNA here is from genome assembly GCA_964195725.1 of uncultured Kiloniellaceae bacterium. Taxonomy (GTDB): domain Bacteria; phylum Desulfobacterota; class Deferrisomatia; order Deferrisomatales; family BM512; genus CAXMSR01. The sequence continues at coordinate 3,221 of CAXMSR010000169.1, forward strand.
ATTTTCGCGGTTTTCCGCGCCCTCTTCTGCGGCGCGATTTTTCGTCTTTCGGAGGATCTTTCTTTTTAGGCGACGCCGTGGAGGGAGTCTGCCCTTTTTGCTGTGAATTTTTTTGCTGCGAACTCTTTTGTTGCGAATTTTTTGGGGACGACGTTTTTTGAGACTGATCTTTTGGTGGCGCTGCCTCTTCGGCCTCGAAGACAAAATCCACCTGCCGCCGCTCGACGTCCACCCGGTCTACCACCACGCTGACGCGATCGCCGATGCGGTGGCGTCGCCGCGAGCGTTCGCCGATGAGCGCCTGGAGCTCTTCGGAATAATGGTAGAAATCGTCGCGCATGCTCGACACATGCACCAGCCCGTCGACAAAATACTGCTCCAGCTCTACAAAGATGCCGAAGCTGGCCACACCGGTGACAAACCCCCAGTGTACCGTGCCCACCTTGTCCGCCATGAAGCGGCACTTCATCCGCGAGATCGATTCGCGCTCGGCGGTCTCCGAGGCGCGTTCGCGCTCGGAAAGACGCGGACACTCCTGCTGCAGTTCGGCTTCCAACCTCTCCCGGTATGTTTTGGTAGCGCCGCGCTTTGAGGCGAGCTGCTTCAAAATCCGGTGAACCATCAGGTCGGGGTAGCGGCGAATCGGCGAGGTAAAGTGCAGATAGTGTTCGGAGGCCAGGCCGAAGTGCCCGTCGTTGTCGGGGCTGTAAATCGCCTTTTTCATCGAGCGCAGGAGCATGTGGTTGATCATGCGTGCCTCGGGCTTGCCCGCAGCCTGCTTAACCAGATCCTGAAAGTCGCCGGGCACAACCCTGCGTATTCCCTTTAGCGT
>CAXMSR010000170.1:0-4049 GCA_964195725.1 uncultured Kiloniellaceae bacterium
GCGGATTTTGGATTGATCCTGCGTCGCGGACCTCCCGAGTGTCCTCGACATAGCGTTGCTATGCCTCCGGTACTCGTTCGGTCGGCTCCTTGTCTAAATCCAAACTACGCAGCCGAGTAGGGTCAAGACATTCTTCTTCTCTTTAGAGGGTTAATCTTTTATCTGTTTTCTCTGAAAAATCTGTCTACGGCTGCTATCAGGGCTTCGCTCAGCTCTCGGCGCTGCGTTTCGTCCAGGAAGATGTCGGCCTCCTGAGGCCAGGAGAGGTTGCCCACTACCACCAGGGCGGCGGGGCTGTGTACCGCCTCCATCAGAGGATTGGCTATCCCGGTTACCCCCAGATCGAAGGTCTCAAGCGAGCGGCCCAGCTCGGCACCCAAAGCGTCGGCCCAGCGGCGCGACTGCCCGGCGAAATCCCACTGCGCGCACTCCCACCGCGCAGCGTCTTCGCAGTGTGCGGGCACCTGGGGGAAAAAAAGCTGAAACCCCCGGGCCTGTGGGCGCTCGCGCCCGGTTGTCTGTAGACTCAGGAAGATATCGCCATCCCAGTAGTTGGCGATGGAGGCGCGCCTGTCCACGCTCACCATCTCGTCGGTGCGGCGCGTCAGATGAACCCTGTACCCCGCCTTTTCAAGAGCTTCGGCCAGCGTCTTGGCAAAGGAGAGGAGCACGTCTTTTGCCAAGAGCTCGTCCACTCCCGAGCCGCCGGGCTCGTCTCCGCCAAAAGCGGGATCAATCACCACTATGCGCCCCTGCCCCTCCTCTTCCCGCCGGATCGAGAGCTTGACCCCCAGCAGCATGGCTCCGTGGCGCAGGATAAAGCCCTCGCTGACCGCCAGCCTGCCGCCGATCATCCGGGGAGCTTCGCCCGCCACGACATCCAGTGGGCGGCCATCGCGCATGGCGAAGGGGGCCTGGGCCTTTATCGCTATCCAGCTGCTGGCGTTGTCGAGGGTAAAACGCTTATCGGCGGCGTCCCAGGTCAAGACCCCCGGATAATTCCCCAGCCACGCTTCGGCATCGAACCACGCCGTGTTATTCTCTTCAACCACAGCTTCGAGCGCAAAGGGACGCAACGAGGCCTCGCCCACCGGAGCAATCTTTAGCGACACTGCCGCCAACGCGGCCTGCGCCGAAAAAAAACAGAACAATAATAGAGTGAAGGCGGTACTCTTCATTGGGTAGCTATCCGTTAAAGCCGGGGGAAGATCAATTTACGCCGAGAATATCCCAGCGCCGAAAGCAGTGTCAATCGCACATGGCCCATATATTTATAGCACTACCACATATAAAGTAAGGCTAAATCATGATCTATAACTTCAATGGCCTCTCGCCCAAGATAGGCGAGGGCTGCTTTATCGCCCCCGGAGCACGGATTATCGGCGACGTAGAGCTTGGCCGGGGCTCCAGCGTCTGGTTCAACACCGTCTTGCGCGGCGACGTCCACTATATAAAGATAGGTGAAAACACCAGCGTCCAGGACAACTCCACCCTCCACGTCACCAACGGCCTCTTCCCGCTCAACATCGGCAGCGGCGTCACCATCGGCCACCGCGCGCTGGTGCATGGCTGCACCCTGGGCGACCGCATCCTGGTGGGGATGGGGGCGATCATCCTCGACGGCGCGACCATCGGCTCCGACTCCATCGTCGCCGCCGGCACACTTGTGCCCGAGGGGGCCAAATTTGCTCCCCGCTCGGTGCTTATGGGTACCCCGGCGCGCCTTGTGCGCGAAATCAGCGAGCAGGATATGGCGCGCATTAAAGACGGTTACGAGAGCTACAGCAAGGTGTGCGCCGCATATTTATCGGGTGGGCTGTCCGAGACCATTGACACCGCGCCCGACAGTGTTTAGCTTCTCCACGAAGCTTAGTTACGCAGACTGACTACAAGATCACCGCAGGGGGAAGCGTCCTCCTGCCAGAGAACAGCAGAAGAGCAGATGGCAAAACGAGACTACTATGAAATTCTGGGCCTCTCCAAGGGGGCCTCGGCTGATGAGATAAAGCGCGCCTACCGAAAGCTTGCGCGAAAAAACCACCCCGACGTCAACCAGGACGACAAGGGCGCAGAAGATCGCTTTAAAGAGACGAGCGAAGCCTACGAAGTCCTCTCCGACAAGACCAAGCGCCAGCAGTACGATCAGATGGGCCACGCGGCGTTCGGGCCCGGCGCGGGCCCCGGTGGCGGCAGAGGCGGTTTCGGCGGCGGTGGCGGCTTTGATTTTGGCGACATCTTCGGCGACATGTTCGGCCAGGGGCGCGCGGCCAGCGGCCCCCGCAGGGGCTCGGATCTGGAGTACGAGCTGGGCGTCACCTTCGCCGAAGCGGTACAGGGCACCCGCAAAGAGATAAACTTTCGCCGCAACGCCCCCTGCCAAAAATGCGGCGGCCAGGGCCACGAGCGCGGCAAGGGCGGCATCTGCAACACCTGCGGCGGCCAGGGCTCGGTCAACGTAAGGCTCGGCCCCATCTCAACCAGACAGCCCTGCCATCGCTGCGAGGGCACGGGACGACAAGCGGGGCCCGCCTGCACCGACTGCGGCGGCACCGGCACAAAGCCCGCCTCGGAAAAGCTCCGCGTGAATATTCCCGTCGGAGTAGAGACGGGCTCCAAAGTTCGCATCGCGGGCAAGGGCGAAGCAGGCAAATACGGCGGCAACCCCGGAAGCCTCTACATAAAAGTGCGCGTAGCCGCCGACAAACGCTTCAAGCGCAGCGGCAACGACGTCATCACCACCGTGAACCTTCCGCTCTACACCGCGCTGATGGGGGGAGAGGCGATGGTGGAGACATTAAACGACCCGGTGAAGATGAAGATTCCCGCCGGCACCCAAAACGGGCAACGCTTTCGCATAAAGGGCAAAGGCGTGCCCGGCAAGGGCGACCTCTACGCAGAGACCAGCGTGGAGATACCCAAAAAACTGGACGAAGAGACCAAATATGCCCTTGAGCAGCTAAAGGAAGAGCTCGGGGGGTAGGCGGCGCTACAGGCCGCAAGTAAAAACACAGGGGGGATTCATGATTACCAACGCGACCGCGCACGCGCTCGGCTGCCATTTGCATAGCCGTGACAATGGCGTCCTTCGCTAAAAAATCAAACGGGCGCTCGCGCGCGTCCACCATCAAGCGCTCGCGCGCGCCCAACTGGCTGCCCACCTTCGCTGCGGCATGCGCCGTGTGCGCCGGGGTGGCGCTTCGCTGGAGTGCTCCGTGGGCAGTTGCCCCGGCGCTGCTGTGCGCGGCAGCGGTCCTCCTCTATTTTCGCAACACACCACCTCGCCTTGCTGCGCTCTGCGGCGCGCTGCTCTTTGCCGCCCTGGGCTATCTGTCCTCTTCTGCGCCCGAACCCGTTGGCTTGAGAGCTGAAACCTCCTACGCGACACCGGTGCTCAACAGGAGCGCGGGCTTTCGGGGCCGGGTGATCGATGATCCGCGTCTGGTGCGCGCAGGGCGCAAGATGACGGTAGAGCTCAGCGCCACCGCTGCGCCCACCCCCGACGGGGAGTGGCAACCCGCCCGGGGACGGGTCTCTCTGACAATCGGCAGGGGAAAATCCTATGCCCCCCTGCCAAGACAGGGGCCGCTTCCACTAAAACCCCTCTCACCGCGCCCGCAGAAGAGAGTGCGCTCCCCTCCCCGGCGAGGGGCGACGAGGTGGTGTTTCGGGCCCGGCTACGCAGGGCCGACGGCTTCAAGAACCCCGGCACCCTCTGGTACGCGCTCTTTCTGGCGCGCAAGACCACCACCGCCAGCGCTTTCGCCCAGTGGCCGGGCAAGGTGGTGATCGTCAAAGCCGCCTCGGATAACGGCGAGGGCCCCGGCAACGACAGCAGCACCATTAAAGCGGCGCTGGATGCCTTTCGCCGAGAGAGCGCCGAGGCGATCTCCAACGCCCTGCCCCCTCCGGCAGCGGCGGTTATAAGGGCTATAAGCCTGGGAGACCGGAGCCAGATCAGCGCCGAGCTCTTCGAGCGCTTCCGGCAGACGGGGACGGCACACCTGCTCGCCGTCTCGGGGCTTCACCTGGGGATCGTGGCGCTGGGAGCG
>CAXMSR010000171.1:0-4044 GCA_964195725.1 uncultured Kiloniellaceae bacterium
GCCGCAGCACCGGTCATCAAGGTAATCCGGCTCGAATATGCGCCAAAATCGGTGGGACAGGTCTCGGTGTCGGCGGAGATGATCTTCATCTGCTCGTAGCGATAGCCCATGGCTTCCGCCGCCATCTGGCAGAGCACGGTATCCGAGCCCTGGCCGATGTCGGGTGCGCCCGTGTAGAGGGTGACGCTGGTGCCGTCTTCGTTGACGTTTAAGATGATGGAGGAGTGCGGAAGATCGGTACGGTAGATCGGGTAGCCGGCGCCGGAGACGAAGCTGCCGGTGGAAACACCTATCCCGCGACCGCGCGGAAGGTTCTTTCGCTTCTCGTCCCAGTCGGATATGACCCTGGCGCGCTCAAGGCACTGCTTCATCTCGCAGGAGTTGACGACGAAATCGTTGGGGGTGACCGAGTTGGGGCCACGGGCGTTTAAAATCCGCATGTCCATCGGGTCGATCCCCAGGTCGGAGGCGACGTTGTCCATGTGGCTCTCGAAGGCGTATTTTGGCTGCGGAGCGCCATGGCCGCGCTGCGCGCCGCACGCGGGCAGATTGGTGTAGAGGCGATAGATGTCAAACTTGAAGTTGTCAAAATCATAGGTCAGCGGCAGGAGCGCCCCGGCATAATAGGCGGTGGCGATGCCAAGAGAGGTGTATGCGCCGCCGTCCATCAGAAAATTGGCGTGGGCCCCCAGTATCTTGCCGTTTTTGTCTACTCCGGTGGTTATCTCCATGTACTGGGCGTGTCGGCCCCGGTTGTGGGCGAACATCTCATGGCGATCGTAGAACATCCTGACCGGCCGACCGGTGAGCCTGGCGAGGACCGCCCCGCTAAACTCCAGTCCGGTGGGCTCTAGCTTGCCGCCAAAGCCGCCGCCCACGTAGGGCTTGATGATCCTGACGTCGCCCATGGGCATGTCGAACTCCCGGGCGATGTAGTACTGGAAATAGTGAACGGACTGGGTGCTGGCGTAAACGGTGAGCTTTTTACCCTCCCACATGGAGATTGAAGAGTGGGGCTCAATAGGCGCCTGGTAGGTCCGGTTACCCAGAAAAGCGTCGGTGCGCACGAGGTGCGCGCCGGCAAAAGCCTTGTCTATGTCGCCGAAGTTCTGGTGAATCTCGACGTTTATGTTCTTCTCGTACTCTTCATGCACGAGCGGCTGCCCCTCCTTCATCGCCTCTCGGAAATTGAGCACGGCGGGCAAGAGCTCGTATTCTACCTTTATGAGCTTTAGCGCCTTGTAACAGGTCTCTTCGTCGATACAGGCGACGGCGGCCACCTTATCGCCGACAAAGCGCACCTTGTCGCTGCAAAAGATGTTCTCGTCCCAGCGCGCCGGGCTTATGCCGTATTTTAAAGTCGGCACGTCCTTGTGGGTGATGACCGCCTTTACCCCGGGGAGGCTCTCGGCCGCGCTGGTGTCGATCGACAGTATCCTGGCGTGGGGGTGGGGGCTCGTCAGGATTTTTCCGAAGAGCATATTGGGAAACTTTAGGTCTCCCGTGTATTTTCCAGCCCCGGTCACCTTGTCTCGCCCGTCGATGCGGGGGACGGACTTGCCTATAACATTATACTTGCTCATTGGCGCACCTCGCCTTTGGGGGGTTGCGGGTCCTCTTCACCGTGCTCTGGCGAGGTGGTTCGCCCCTCGGATACGGCCATCACGGCCTCGACAATGTGAACGTACCCGGTGCACCGGCAGAGGTTGCCGCTGATCGCCTGGCGCACCTCAAGCTCGCTCGGGTGGGGATTGTCGGTCAGGAGTGCTTTGGCCGACAGAATCATCCCCGGCGTGCAGTAGCCGCACTGTACCGCTCCGTGGTTTACCATCGATTCTTGCAAATCATCGAGCTTGCCGTGGTCGGCCACGCCCTCGATCGTCGTGATCTGCCTGCCGTCGGCCTCCAGGGCCAGCACCATGCACGAATCCACCGGCCTGGAGTCGAGCAGCACCGTGCAGGAGCCGCAGTCGCCCAGCTCACACCCCTGCTTTGTGCCCGTAAGATCCAGTTCATCGCGCAAGACGTTGGCCAGCGTGGCGTTGGCCTTGACCACCAGGGTGCGCTCGTCTCCATTTACATTGAGCGTCAACAGATAGCGGCTGACTCCATCCTTGTCCTTTAACTGTTGCATCTTCACAGTCCCCTGTCTATTGGTTCGGCAGCGCGCCGTGTCCGTTATCGATGGCCTGGCGAAGCGCTCTCTTTGTAAGCACACCGGCCAGGTTGCGTCTGTATTCGGCTGAGCCCCTGATGCTGTCTCGTGGCCGACTCTCGGCCGAGGCAAGCTCTCCGGCCTCGGCCAGAACCTCTTGAGTAGTCGGCTTGCCCTTCAAAAAGTCCTCCGCGTCGCGGGCGCGCATAACGACGGGCGCGCTTGAGGACAGGGCGATCTTCACACTCTTGAAGACGCCGTCGGCGATGAGCACCGAGACCGCCGAACCGGCAACGGCCAGGGCACCCGAGCGGCGAAGGCCGAACTTGTGGTAGCTGCTGCCAGTGGTCTCCTGGTCCGGGATGACTATCTCGGTGAGCACCTCGTCGGGCTCAATGACGCAGGAGGCCGGCTCCACAAAAAACGACTCCAGCGGCATCGACCGCTCTCCCTTGACGCCGACAAGATGAATAGTCGCGTCAAGAGCGATCAGGATCGGCGGCAGATCGGCCGAGGGGACGGCGTTGACGATGTTGCCGCCCACCGTTCCCAGGTTTCGAATCTGGTTGGAGGCCATCTGATGAGCGGCATCAGAGACCGAGCAGTAGCGTTCATGGAGCACGGGCGAGTGGCAGATCTGGTTCTGCGTCGTCAGCGCCCCGATGACCACTCCGCGCCCCGGCTCGTGACTGATGCCCTTTAAGGCGTCGATCTTTCGAAGCGATATCAGGGCGGCGGGGGCGAGATCGCTCGCCTTCATCTTGTGCAAGAGATCGGTGCCGCCAGCCAAAAGCCGAGCATCCGGGCCAAGCGTGACGAGAAGCTCGCACGCCTCTTTCACCGTCTGAGGTGTAAAATAGTCGAAATCGGGAAGATACATTCTGTAGCCTCGCGCAGGTTGCTGGATCGTTCACTCAAGAGAATACTGATTTCTAGCAGATCATAGCAGGCTTTTCCGCCGGTGAAAAGGCTTTGCGGGGAATTACTGCGTTTATTATTGACAATTATGCCTATGGGCTTCATCATTTGTTCATGGGAATGAACGCAAACGACAAAAACATCGGCTACAAAGCGCCAGCTATCGGCAGGGCCATCGCCCTTCTGGATTACATATCGGCGTGCCAACACCCGCCAACCCTTAGTAATATAGCGCGCGCCCTGGGGTACGGCAAAAGTACCACCCACGGCCTGCTGCACGCGCTGGAAGAAGAGCAGTGGGTTATGCGCGTCGATGGAGGCTTCCGCATGGGACCGGGGTTTCTGGCGCTGGCGCGAAGGGCATACGGAGATTGGAATGTGGCGAAGATTGCACGCCCGTTCATGGAGCAACTCTCGGCGAGCCTCGGCGAGAGCGTCTGTGTGGGGCGCATAGAGGGAACGAGCGTCAGGATTGAAGCCTGCGTGGAGGGCGGCGGAGACATGCGCATCGCCCTAAAGCCTGGTATCGTGCTGCCTAGATTTGCCGGATCAGTGGGCAAGGTGGTGCTTGCAGGGCTCTCGCCGGAGGAGGCTCAAGCGGCCCTGCCAGTGGAGGGGCTCCCGCGCTTCACCGAGCAATCCGTCACCGACCCTGTCCTCTTTCTGCAAGAGGTAGAGAGATGTCGCTCCCTGGGGTATGCCGACGATGACCAGGAATATCTACATGGCGTACGCGCAGTGGCGGCGCCCATTGAGCAGGGCGGCAAAACGGTGGCAGTGCTGTGGGTTGTCGGGCTGGCTATGACGCTGACCTCCGAGGCCATAGAGCCCGCCGCCAGTGAGTTGGTCAGGGTTTCCAGGGCCATCTCCAGCCTCATCGGCCCAACCGACAACAGCGCAGCCAAAGACCGGCAGGAGCGCTAACGACCAGCGCACACTGAGGCAAATAAGTTCGATGAACACTACAGGGC
>CAXMSR010000172.1:0-4030 GCA_964195725.1 uncultured Kiloniellaceae bacterium
CTTCCATCTAAGCGCCGACCCCGAAGGCGAATACCCGACGCGGATAATCGCCCTACTCTATCAGGCGGGTATCTGGCTGGGCGGCCTGGGCGCTCTGGCGCTGGTGTTGGTTTACTGTTTTGTGACTCTATACCGCAAACGCGACGATGAATAGGGATTCGAGATGAGTCCAACTAGATACGGCTTTTTAGTAGACCTTAGAAAATGCATCGGCTGCCGCACCTGTCAGGTGGGGTGCAAGGTGGAGAACGACGTGCCAATGGGCGTCTATCGCACCTGGGTCAAGACGGTGGAGAAGGGGGTATAACCCCTGGTGCGCAACCACTACATCCCGATGCTGTGCAATCAGTGCAAGCGCCCCGCGTGTACCAGCGTGTGCCCGGTTGAGGCCACCTACTCGCTGGACAACGGCATCGTCTACATCGACCCGCACCGCTGCATCGGCTGCGGCTACTGTATGGCGGCATGCCCCTACGCGATGCGCTTTCTCAACCCCCATCGCAATGTCGCCGAAAAGTGCGACTGGTGCTGGCCCCGTGTGCGTGACGGGCAGGGGCCGCCCAACTGCGTTGCCAACTGCCCCGGCGGCGCGATGGTCTTTGGCGACATCAACGACCCCAGCAGCAAGATCACCCGCATCATCGCCAGTGAATCGGTGACAGTTGTAAAACCCGAGTCGGGCAACGGGCCCACGGTTTACTATATCGGACTCGACGACGAAGCCGCGCGGCTCGTTGAAACCGAAGGAGGGCATTAGCTCCGATGGAATCGACGCTTTTATACACTGTGCCCCACGAGCATTCGTTCGGCATAGCTATCGCCATCTACTTCTACCTGACGGGGCTTAGCGCCGGGTCGTTCATCATCTCGACCCTGGCCTACGGTTTCGGCTTTGAGAAGTACAAGCCCCTGGGCAAGATCGGCGTAGTGGTGGCCACCCTGCTGTTGGTCGCGGCACCGATGTTTCTGCTGATCCACTCGGGCAGGCCCGAGCGGGCGTGGCACCTGTTTGTCTACATGAACGGCTCAAGCCCGATCTCCTGGGGCTCGATTCTGCTGACGATCTACCCGATAAACTGCATCATCTACGGCTATTTCATGTTCAAGGGCAACGCCAAGCTGACCAAGACCTTCGGGCTCATCGGCATACCGCTGGCGCTTAGCGTACACGGCTACACCGGCTTTATATTGAGCTTTGCCAAGGCCCACGCGCTGTGGCGCTCGTCGATGATGCCGATACTCTTTCTCGTCTCGGCGCTTGTGAGCGGCGTGGCGATGATGATCCTGATCACCATCATAAGAGACAAGCTCTTCTCCAAAGAGGGCAAGGTCAACATGGAGCTGATACAGGGGCTGGGCAAGATGCTTACCTGGCTCATCATTGCCGACCTTTTCTTGAGCCTCTCCGATCTCGCCGTACACTACTTCGGCGAAGCGGAATCGCACGAGGTCGCCAGCCTGCTTTTGATGGGTGCCTTTGCGCCGCTTTTTATCGGCATAGAGACGATCTTTGGCAAAGTTCTTCCGCTGATTCTCATCTCGACGCCGCCCATAAGGTCGGTGCCGGTGTATGGGGTGGCTTCCCTAATGGTTATGATCGGGATATTCACCATGCGCTGCAATATGGTGCTGGGTGGTGAATACATCCCGCTTCTTTGAGGTTAGAGGGCGATGATTCATACCGTAATAGACCGTGTTCGCGCTATCACCCCCGGAGGTTTCGCCGGGCTGGTAGCGGCGCTCGTAGTGCTTGGCCTGTGCATCTTCGTAGTTATGGCGCGCTGGGTCAACACCTCGCCCACCCAGTGCGCAACGTGCCACCCGCGCATCACCCAGCTGTGGAGCACAAGCCTTGAACACCCGTCCCAGAAGGTCACCTGCTACCAGTGCCACGCGGGCCACGCCGAACTTAAGGACTCAATCAACCTGCCCGCCTTTGTGCGCGACACCTTCATCCCCGAGCGCTACATGGCCTCGGATAAAAGGATGGAAGGCCGCTGCATAGAGTGCCACGACAAGATGGTAGAGTCGGATAAAGAGCAGTCAAAGCTTGTGCGCATCAACCACAAGGCGCACCTTGAAAAACCCATTGAACAGTCGGGCCGACAAATTGAGCTTGGGTGCATCGATTGCCACATGAACATCGCCCACGACAAGGCGGAAGAGACCACCAACCGTCCGCCCATGTTCACCTGCTTCACCGGCGAATGCCACGCGAAAGAGCGCACCCGCGACCGCTGCACAGTCTGTCACTACCAGCAGCTGGAGAGCGCGCAGAAGTAGTGTGCAGCCGACAAGCGAGCCGTTCGCCCAACACACGCCAAGGTGTTTAAATGAACTACGCTGAAAAAGCCCTGGAAGGCAGCCAAATCGCCGGGGCGCGCCTCATACGCCTGCTAGAAGAGGACGACCCGGTGGGCATAGAGGGGTTAAAGACCATCTACCCCCACGCCGGCCATGCCTTCATCCTCGGCATCACCGGGCCTCCCGGTGCCGGTAAATCCACCCTGTGTGACCGGCTAATCACTGATTTTAGAAGGCGCGGCAAAAAAGTCGGCGTCATCGCCATCGACCCCTCCAGCCCCTTTTCCGGCGGCGCTATTCTCGGAGACCGCGTACGCATGCAGCGCCACGCCACCGACGACGGCGTCTTTGTGCGCTCCATGGCCACCCGGGGGCACCTGGGCGGGCTCTCCAAGGCCACCTACCAGGCGAGCCTGGTGCTAGACGCCATGGGCTACGATATCGTCATCATCGAAACCGTCGGCGTGGGACAGGACGAAGTCGAAATAATCGACCTGGCGCATACCACCGCTGTCGTCAGCCTGCCCGGCATGGGCGACGACATACAGGCGATGAAAGCGGGCATCCTTGAGATCGGCGACGTCTTCATCGTCAACAAAGCCGACAAGCCCGGCGCCGACGACGTAGTGCGTCAGCTGACCGTAATGCTGGAGATGCGCTCCCACACCGCAGACTCCTGGATGCCCAAAGTAGTGCGCACCGTAGCCAACCAGAGCCAGGGCATAGAAGAGCTGGTAGACGCGCTGCTGGAGCACCGCGAGTTCATCCGGAACGACGGCTCGCTCGCCAAGCGCATCGAAGAGCGCGAGCTGCATTTCTTTCATGCGCTGGTAAAAGAGATGGCCTTCCAGAAAGTAAACGAAGCCTCCTCCACCGCCGCAAAATACGATGAGCTGGTGGCCGCGCTAAGGGTCCGCTCCACCGATCCCTACACGGCGGCTTCAGAGCTGTTGGAGGGGTTGAAAGTAGAGATATAGGGGGCGCTGACGCTTCTTTTTTGGTGGGGCTTTGCCCCAGGTGAGTCAATATGGTATGAAGCCCGCCCCTTAAAAGGCGGGCTTTTTCTGTATCTGTGACCATGATGACTTCAAAGTCAAAGGCGTTTCGCCACGCCCCTTCGGGCTCTTTGCGACCAAGGAGGGGTGACGCGACCCCTCCTTTGGAATCCTTGCGCGCCCCGAAAGCGCCCGTTGCTTTGCAAGCGTTCACTGCGGTGAGCAAGGCGCATAACTCGGGCTTCGCCCTCAGACAGGATGCGCCTAAGCGCGCTCACCTCCGTTCACTCGGGCGCTAACGGGGGAGGGTAGGCCAACGGCGAGTTCAAAGGCGGGCTCGGCGCGTTGCTTCTCGAAGGTGTAAAGCGGTAGAGTGGGAAGAGTAAATCAACCTTAAAAGCTATGGCAGAGGGTTACAAATGGGCGTCGTCATTCCGCACCAAGAGCTAAGTAGCGAAGCACTGCTCGGTGTTATCGAGGATTTCATAAACAGAGAGGGCACCGACTACGGCGAGAGCCCCGTAGAGCTCGCCACCAAAGTAGCCCAAGTCCGCACCCAGCTCGAGAAAGGCAAAATAGTTCTGCTCTACGACCAAGAGAGCGCCACCGTAAACCTCGTCACCGCCGAAGCCTACCGCAAAATAGAATAACCCCTTCCCAACACAAACCACCTCCGAGGCCCAACGGGCCGAGCCCGCCTTTGATCCTGAACTTGCCTTTGACTTGCCTTT
>CAXMSR010000173.1:0-3984 GCA_964195725.1 uncultured Kiloniellaceae bacterium
CTCCAACGCCGAAACGGGCATGGGCGCGGGTAAGAAAAAGGCCAACATGGGTGTTAGCCGCGTGCCCGACCCGCGCCTGGACAAGCTCGTCGAGATCTGGTCGCCGAAAAAGACCACCTACGCCACCATCCAGTATGTAGACGTAGCCGGTGTAGAGAAATCGGCGGGCAAGGGGCTGGCCTCCGAGACGCTGACCAGCCTGAAGAATACCGACGCGCTGCTGCTGGTGGTCCGCGATTTTGCCGACGAGTCGATCCCCCACTCCGAAGGCGCAGTGGATGCCGTGCGCGACGCCCGGATGCTGACCGAAGAGCTGCTGCTCTCCGATCTGCTCATCGCCGAGACGAGGCTTGAGCGCATGACCAAGCAGATGAAGGGCAAGAGCCGCGAAGAGATAGCCGCCGAGACCTCGGTGATGGAGAAGATACGCGACGCCCTTGAGGGCGAAACCCCGCTGCGCGAGGTGGAGTTTACAAAGGACGAGCTGACGCGCATCAGGGGGTTCCAGTTCCTGACGCTCAAGCCGGTGATAATCGCCGTGAACGTCAGCGAGGACGAGCTGGACGCTGCCGAAGAGAAATGCAAACTTTTGAGCGAAGCGCTGGACTCGAAAGAGACGGCAGTGACCTATCTCTGCGCGACGATCGAGCAGGAGATCTCCGAACTCTCGGAGGAGGACGCCGAAATCTTCATGGAAGACCTCGGCCTGACCGACAGCGCCACCGACCGGATCATCCGCACCTCCTACGATCTGTTGGGGTTGATGAGCTTTTTCACCCACGGCGAGGACGAGTGCCGCGCCTGGACGATACGCAAGGGCTCGAAAGCGCCGCGCGCCGCCGGGGTGATCCATTCGGATCTGGAGCACGGCTTTATCCGCGCCGAGGTGGTGGGCTACGAGGACTTTGTCGAGGCGGGCACCCTGGCGGCGTGCCGCGACAAGGGGGTTTTGCGGGTCGAAGGCAAGGAATATATAGTCGAAAATGGCGACATACTCAACATCAGGTTTAACGTCTAACCAATTGCTTTAACTAAATAAAAATAACGGAGATACAATGCTGGACTGTCAACGGGACCTCTTCAAGATGGATCCGAAGGTTACCTATCTGAACTGCGCCTATATGGGGCCGCTGCCCGTCAAATCCCTTGAAGCAGGTCGCGCGGCGATGGGCTACGAAGCGCAGCCCTGGACGCTTAGCGTTGACGATTTCTTCACCCACACCGACAGAGCTAGAGAGCTGGTGGCGGGGCTGATCGGGGCCGATAATATAGACATCGCGATCGTCCCTTCGGTCAGCTACGGGATCGCCACCGCCGCCGCCAACCTGAAGAGCACCATCGGCGAGGGCGACGAGATCGTGCTCCTGGACGAGCAGTTCCCCTCCAACGTCTACGCCTGGAGAGACCTGGCAAAGGAGACCGGGGCAAAGATCATCACCGTCGCGCGCCCCGCCGACGACGACTGGACGAGGGCGGTGTTATCCTGCCTCACCCCCAAAACCCGCGTTGCGGCGCTCCCCGCTTGTCACTGGTCTGACGGCACCAGCCTTGACCTGACCCACATCTCGCGTCATCTGAAAGAGCTGAACGCAGCGCTGGTACTTGACCTGACCCAGTCGCTGGGGGCGCAGCCCTTCTCGGTAGAGGAGGTCGAGGTCGACTTTATGGTGTGCGCCGCCTACAAGTGGCTGCTGGGCCCCTACAGCGTGGGTTTCATGTATGTGAACCCCAAACATCACGGCGGGACTCCCATTGAAAAAAACTGGCTCCCAAAGAAGGGAAGCAGTGATTTCGCCGGGCTAGTCCGCTACCGGGACGAGTATGAACCCGGCGCAAAGCGCTTTGACGTCGGTGAAAACTCAAACTTCACCCTCATGCCGGTGGCGGTGGCGTCGCTTGAGCTATTGAACGGACTGGGAGTTTCACAGGTGCAGGCTTATATCGAGGGGCTGACCGACGATATAGCCCGGCGGGCGAAGGGGATGGGCCTTGGCGTGGCTGAGCGGGAACTTCGCAGCGCCCACATAGTGGGGCTGCGCCTGCCCGGACAGCCGCCCACCGGCTTGACCGAGCATCTGGCGAACGCCGGAGTCAGCGTAAGCCTTCGCGGGGAATCGATCCGGGTATCTCCCAACATCTATAACGACACAAGCGATATCGACTGCCTTTTCAAGGTCTTGGGCGGCTGGCTGCTGTAGCTTACTACTGCGCTGTCTACTGTAATTTGCTAGCGGGTAAAGAACCCCTTCACCGCCGCCACTACCGTTTTGACGTCCTCGGCGCTCACGTCGTAATGGGTAACCAGCCGCGTCGTAGCGGCGGGGCTGATGAGGATTCCCCTCCCCTCCATGTAATCGGCCAGCGCCTGGGGGTCGTGCCCATTCATGGAGAAAAACGCCATATTGGTCTGCACCATTGCGGTGTCCACCTCCAGCTCTTCGAGCCCCGAGAGGCCCAACGCCAGATTGAGCGCGTTCTCGTGGTCTTCGGCCAGCCGCTCCACCTGCTCGGTCAAGGCGATTATCCCCGCTGCCGCGATTATCCCGGCCTGACGCATGCCGCCTCCCACTACCTTTCTCCACCGCTTTGCGCCAGCTATCAGCTCGCGCTTGCCGCAGAGGATTGAGCCTATCGGCGCGCCCAACCCCTTGGAGAGGCAGACAGAGACGGTGTCGAAATATTTAGTTATCTCCCGTACATCCACCCCTAACTTCACCGAAGCGTTGAAGACCCTGGCGCCGTCGAGGTGAAACCCCAACCCGTTGTCGCGGGCCACCTTTTCGGCGCGGGGAAGGTAGTCGAGCGGCAGCACCTTGCCTGCGTGGGTGTTCTCCAGGCAGAAGAGCCGGGTGTTGGCGAAATGCGAGTCCGCCGGCTTGATCGCACCCTGCACGAGGTCGAGATCGAGGGTGCCGTCGGCCTCGAAATTTAGCGGTTGGGGCTGAATGCTGCCCAGCACCGCTGCGCCGCCCCCCTCGTACCTGAAGGTGTGCGCCGCCTGCCCCACGATGTATTCGTCGCCGCGCTGGCAGTGGCTCATCAGCGCCAACAGGTTGGACTGGGTGCCGCTGGCCACGTAGAGGGCCGCCTCGGTGCCCAGCACCTCGCACGCCACCTCTTGCAGACGGTTGACGGTGGGGTCGTCGCCGTAGACGTCGTCGCCCACCTCGGCCCCGTACATCGCTTTTCGCATCGCCTGCGTGGGTCGGGTCACCGTATCGCTTCTAAGATCTATCATCGTCGCGTATCCCTCTAGCAGTCCAGAAAATTATCTTCAATAAAATCGCATACTCCACCGACATCATTCAGCTTCAAGAGCGGCACCGGCAGCGCAAATCCGGCGTCGCTGACCACCGCCACGAGGCTTGGGTCGGTCACTTGCCCCTCGCCGTCCACGCAGAGCAGCTTGTTATTATGTCCGGAGCGATTGATCTCTATCTTCGGCAGCGGCCCGGTTTTGTAGCCTTCTGTAATAACGATATCGGCCTCGGCGAGATAGCGCCGTATCAGCTCCTCAAGGGGCAGCTCGCCCGCCGGGTTGGGGCGCACCATCGCCACCTTCCCCGGAGCCGAGACTAGCATCGGCGACGCGCCTGCGCGCGTGTGCCGCCACGAATCCTTGCCCTCGTAGTCGATGTCGAAGGAGTGGGTATGGTGTTTAATCGAGCCCACGCGCCAGCCGCGCCCCGTCAGCTCGGCTATCACCTGCTCCAGCAGCGTCGTCTTGCCCGTGCCCGACTTGGCCACGAAGGAGAGCGCCGGGGGCAGCGCGCCGTCGGCCAGCGAGAGCAATCTTTCACAGCGCGCCAGCCCTTCGCCGTCCTCCACCTCCAGAAAGCTAAGCCCCAGAGGGTCGAGGGCGAGAAGTTGCCCGGCGTCCAGAACCAGCGTGTCCACTTCGTTCAGAAGCGCAGGGAGGCCATTTCCTGAACTGCCGGAACTACCGGAGCTGCCGACCTTGCCCAGCTCTTCAGCCCTTCGGGC
>CAXMSR010000174.1:0-3972 GCA_964195725.1 uncultured Kiloniellaceae bacterium
CGCTTCTCTTTTTCGCCGGGGGCGGGGGTAAAAAGCCGCCAGATGCCTGCGCCGCGCGCATTGTAGTAGTTGGTGTAGGGGTCGCGTGAGTAGACGCGCTGGTAACCCGTATCGGTTGAGAGCACCCGAGTGTCGGGATACTTTTTACGCCATTTCTTCCAGCTGGTGACGGTCGATGGATAGGTGCGAAAGCGCGTGCCGCTCTTTGGCCCCGTAACGGCTGCGCCCCGCACCTGCGACCAGAGCGACTCGGTCTGATGATCGTAGAGGAGCACGTTGGAGTTCCATAACATCCCCGAAACTCCGAAGGTTAGTTCATCATCCTCAAATACTCGGTCGTACACGACGCCCGCGTGGCTGAGCGGTCACCAGCTCACAAGGAAGGGGTGACCAGCCAGCCGATCGTTGACCGACTCGTGCCAGCTCATGATGCGCAGCGGATAAGCCTTGGCTTCGCCACCCCAGGCAAAACCGATAACCGTGTCGTTGTCGTAAAGATATGTGGCCTGCCCGGCGCTTACGAACTTCGGCTCCAAAAGCGCTGGGATGCCGTCTTTGGGAGGCCCGCCCGAGCGGATGGAATCGACGGGGATTGAAGCCTTTGAGAAATCCCAAGCCGCCTGGGCGCTGGAAACCTGCAAAAGCATCAGCGCCAGTGCCAGCGTAAAGAAGAGAGCGTTACGTAGCATCCATACCTCCACAGCCGCGACAAGCTTGGTCGGTTGACGTTACCCCGATAAGCATACCACCTGTATGGAGCTAGTGTAGCCGGGCAGCGCCAACCTGCCAAACGCTGCTGCGAGAGAGCTATTTGACCTTATACCGCTGGGGATCGTTGAAAAAATCCAACGCTCGCACTCGGGTCAGGGCAAGTGCCTCGTGTACTTCGCCGTCTTCAATATAGTATTCGTCGCCAGCACGGTAGAGGCGCTTGTCGCCCGAGATCGTAAGCTCAAGCTCGCCCGACACCACCAGCCCCCACTGGGCGCAGTGCGAATGGGGCGGGATGGCAAACCCTTCGGGCAGCTCAAAAAACGCCACCTGCTGCTCGTGGCCCTGAAGAAGCCGCGCGTAGACGCCTTCAAAGGGGATGTCGGCCTCGGGCAGCTTGTCGATGAAGTCGGGGTAGGGGGTCTTCATTGCCTGTTCCTCCAATATTTTAAGAGAGCATTTGCGCCGCAGCGCCGTAGATAAAGTAGCCGCCGAAACACACAAGCATCGAGGCCAGCACCCCCATCATCACCCGGTAGCGCCTGTCCGTTAAAAAGCCGCGCCCGTAATGGATGAGAGCCGAGACGATGGAGTACCAGACCAGATCGGCCAGGATGTGGCCGACGTAGAACGCACCCTGTCCCGCAGCCCCCAGGGTGGCGGCGTTGGCTATGAGCGCCAGCCCGGCGGTTGCCCACCAGAGCGGGAAGTAGGGGTTTGAGAGGCTCGTGACGATGCCGCCCAGGGTGGGGTGCATGGTGCGTTTGCCGTCGGGGGCCAGATCTAGGGTGAGGGAGCCGAGCCCCCGCAACATCATCGCCCCCATCCAGATCAGGATAGAGCCGCCCACCAGCCCGGTCACCGTGAAAAAGAGCGGCTGGGTCAGCACCGTCTTCAGGCCGAGAAAGATCGCGGCCAGCAGCACAAGCTCCAGTATAGCGTGGCCCAGCACCACCAGCGGCCCCGCCCAAAACCCCCGTATGGCGGCTTCGCGGATGGTGACGGTCAGCATCGGGCCGGGTGCTGCGGCACCGGAAAATCCGATCAAAAACGATCCGAAAAATATTGCTCCAAGCGATTCCATAAATGCTCCTGTAGGGCGAACGGATAATTTATCATATCCATAGGTGGAGAAAAGGTAAAAATGGACGATCTCGCTGTTGACATGGATGCCCGGTCTACCTATCATCCGTCAGTTCGGTTTGTTGTTTTTAACAGTGTTTTCCGGAGGTATTTATGGCAGTGCTCAAAGGGGCGATCAGGTTTAGCCGTTACAGGGTTATCGGCGAGCCCCCGGCTGATTTCAAAAATGCATTTCAAGAGCGCATAACGCTCCAGGCCCACAGGGAATTTCAAGAGAGCGATTCGCGCGACGAGGCGCTGGGGTGGGTGTGTGCTGATGACATCTTCGATGCCGGGCTCTTTCCCGACCGCTGGCTGGTGGGCGACTCGATCTTCCTGACGCTGAGAAAAGACGTGCGCAAGGTTCCCTTAAAATATCTGGCCCACGAGTGCGCCAAGGTAGAGAGGGAGTGGAAACAGAAATTCGACCGTGAGCGGCTCTCGAAAGCCGAGCGCGAAGAGATAAAAGAGATGAAGACGCGCGAGCTGGCCAAAAAGGTGCTCCCCACCATCACCGGGGTCGATATGTGCTGGGAGCTAAAGCGCAACGAAGTGCTCTTTTTCTCCAACGCCAAGCTCTTGAACGACACCTTTACGACACTTTTTGAGAAGACCTTTCAGTTAAAGCTCAGGCCGCTCTACCCCTTTGTGGTGGCGCTTGAGACGCTGGGAGAGGGTGGACAGGCCAGCGCCGAGGCGGCGCATGAAGCCAACTTCGCCCAAGGGGGTACGCTCTAATGGATGTGATAAAAGCGTTGGAAGAAAAGGCCTTTTGGGGCGACGAGTTTCTCACCTGGCTCTGGTACCGGATAGAGACGGGCAACGGCGAGTTCGACCTTGGCGGCGGTGACGTCACTAACCTCTGGATTGAAGATCGCCTCGTGCTCGAAGCCCTTGAGGGCGAGAGCAAAGAGAACATAATCAAGTCCGGCGAAGTCGCCAGCTCTCCCGAGGCCGCAGCGGCGCTGGCAGCGGGAAAAAAGATAACCCAGGCGCGCTTTGGCATGTCGCGGGGCGAAAACACCTGGGTCTTCGTCATCGACGGAGCCACCTTCGACATGAAGTCGATGAAGATCCCGGCTGTCCACGCCGAGGCGGAAGAGGACGATGACGAAGCCACCATGCTTGTGCGCATGGGGCACATCTACGATTGCGTAGACACCATCGACCGGCTCTTCGCCGAGTTCACGGCTCTTAGGGTCTCCGACGAGTGGGACTCGCAGCTGGTCGCGTCCATGGCCCTCTGGGTCAGAGAGAAGGCCCAAGCCAGCAGATGAATGGATTGACGAAGATGTTTCAGGCCATCCCCTACAGCGTTCTGGTGCCCATCGCCATTCTTATGGCGCTCTTGCCTTTCTTCCCCATGCCGCATCTGGTGGAGAAGCTGTCGATGCTCTTTCGGGGTACGCTCAAGAGGCCGCTGGACATCTTCGATCTCATATTTCACAGTGTGCCGTTGATAATCTTGCTGCTAAAGTTTCTAACCGACAAACGCGGTTAGGGCGAAAAGGAGAGGGCAAACCAATGGGATTTGACGAACTTCACAAGCTGGCTAGCGCCTTTCAGGGCGCAGCACTCTTCCACAGCGCCCTTGAGCTGGGAGTCTTCAACCTGCTTGGACGCGGCCCCAAGAGTGCAACACAGATCGCCGAGGCATTGGCGCTGGATGCGCGCGCTACCGGGGTTGCGTTAAACGCCCTGGTTTCTATGGGCATACTTGAAAAAGATGGCGACAACTACGCCAACGGCGACGATACCGCCGCGTACCTCGTAGAGGACGCCCCCGCTTACCGTGGCGCGATCTTGAAACACATGAAGAACACCTGGCAGGACTGGGCCGAGCTCTCCGACACCTGGCGCACCGGCACCGCCCGCTGTAGCCGGAAAGAGGGGTCGATCCCCAAAGACCCCGAGCAGATCAAGAACTTCATCGTGGGCATGGAGAACATCACTCGCGAAATAGCCCCGGTGCTGGCCGAGCGTCTTCCGTTGGAGGGCGCGAAGTCGATCCTTGATCTTGGCGGCGGCCCAGGCAACTATGTGCTGGAGTTCGCGCGGCGCTGCCCCGAGGCAAAGATAGTCCATTTCGATCTGGAGTCCACCAGCGCGCTGGCGCGTGGTTTTATCGAAGGCAAGCCC
>CAXMSR010000175.1:0-3945 GCA_964195725.1 uncultured Kiloniellaceae bacterium
TTGAATACAGATGCCCCAGCGCCCACCCCAGCAGCAAAATTATCGCGCCGGAGATAAACCAGTAGGTGTTCTGGCGGGCTTTTAGCTGGCGGTTCTCTATGCGCAGCGCCCCTACCTCTTCGCCTATCTCGGCCGCTTCGGTGTTCATGCGCTGATTGTCGGCCTCCATCTCTACTACGCCCGCGTTTACGCTCATCCACTTGTTCAGCTCTTTTTGGAGCGCGTTGCGCTTTTTGGTCGTCTTATTAAGCTCCGAGCTGGCTTTTTTCAGCTCTTTTCGCTGTGCGTCGCTTTCGGCCTTGCGCCTTTTCGGCTTCTACCGCCTTGCCCAGCTCTGCCTTGGCCGCAGCCAGCTGCGGGAGCAACGGCACACCCTCGGAGATGAAGCGCGACACCAGCCACCCCTCTTTGCCGGCTGTGCGCACGTTGGTCCACCCGTCGCCGTCGCCCAGCACTTCGAGGCGTTGTCCGGCCTTTAGCATGGTGACGATGCGGTAATCGAGCCCCGGCCCCGTGCGCAGCGTTACCTCCAACTTGTCGGTGACATAGCTGGCGGCGAGCGCGGCTGCCGGGAGCGCGGTCAGTAGAGCTATGAGGAGCAGTTTTTTCAGCGGCTTCAAAGTCATCGGATTTGCCTCGATCACAGGTTTTAACGTCATTGATCTCTCCAGTTTATTTCCTAATGAGAAAAAAATCCATTTTTCACTTCAAAATCCTTAACCCCGATTACCCGCAACCGTTCGCCGTGAAGCTGGCAAGTACATGTCAACTAAGGCAAATCGCAGCGCCGGGCCGTGCAGGCACGCTATAAGTATGTAGAGCCTCTGGGGGCGGGTACCGCCCAAGAGGGTGCGCAATTGGCGGTTGCAGCTAAAGACCCATAAATATTCCGGGGAAAATACCCCGATCTCCTTCCCTATAAGGGGCGATTTTTGTTACCTTGTGTCGGATAACTTCAAATCGTTTAGCACCGGAGGTACGTGTCAAATGGCTGGCCACAGTAAATGGGCAAATATAAAACACAGAAAAGGACGTGAAGACGCCAAGCGCGGCAAGGTCTTCTCGAAGATCGCCAAAGAGATCACGGTGGGCGCGCGCCTGGGCGGCGGCGACCCCGCAGGCAACCCCCGTCTGCGTCTGGCGATGGACAAGGCGCGCGCGGTGAACATGCCGAAAGATAACGTCAAGCGCGCTATCGCCAAGGGCAGCGGCGAGGGCGGCGGCGCGAACTTCGAGCAGACCTTCTACGAGGGCTACGGCCCCGGCGGCGTGGCTGTCTACCTGGATGTAATGACCGACAACAAGAACCGCATAGTCAGCGAGATACGCTACGCCTTTGCCAAGTGCAACGGCAACATGGGCGAATCAGGCTGCGTGGCGTGGATCTTCGAGTCCAAGGGGTTCTTCCTCGTAGCCGCCGAGGGTGTGGACGAAGAGGCGCTGATGGAGACCGCCATCGAAGCCGGAGCCGAGGACGTGGCCGATGGCGGCGACGTGTGGGAGGTAACTTGCGACTCCTCTGATTTCGCCACGGTGCGCGATGCGCTGGAAGCGGCCGGGTACAAGACCGAGTCCGCCGAAATAACGATGATCCCCCAGAACACCACCAAGATCGAGGGCAAGAAAGCCGAGCAGATGCTCAGGCTGATGGACGTGCTCGAAGAAAACGACGACGTGCAGAACGTCTACGCCAACTTCGATATCGACGACAGCGAACTGGAACGCATCGCGGGTGGTTAAGCCGCGCCCGTCATGAGGGCCTTAGGGGTCGATCCGGGCACGCTGGCCACCGGCTACGGCATCGTGGACATGAAGGGCAACCGCCTCACCCATGTGGGCCACGGGGTGATAAAGACGAGTCCCGGCGCGCCGCTAGCTGCGCGGCTTGTGCAGATACACCAAGAGCTGGTCGAGGTGATCGCCAAATACAAACCCGACGAAGCGGGGGTCGAGAACGTCTTTCACGCCAAAAACGCCCAGTCGGCGCTAAAGCTCGGCCACGCACGCGGGGTGATCCTGCTAGCCATTGAATTGGCGGGAATCCCTATGGAAGAGTATATGCCGCTCCAGGTAAAATCCGCCGTGGTGGGCTACGGCAAAGCCGACAAACAGCAGGTGCAACAGATGGTGATGCGCCTTTTGGCCCTCGATAAAAAGGCCCCCACCGACGCCTCCGACGCCCTGGCGGTAGCCATCTGCCACAGCCAGTCGCGGGGGCTAAAGCGCGCCGTTGACCTGGCTTCGCTCTCAAGGAGACGTAGATGATCGCCAGCCTCACCGGCACGATAGAGTCAGGCCCACCCGGCGAAATAATCGTCCAGGTGGGTGGCGTGGGTTATCGCGTACTGATCCCCAACTCCACCTTTTCGCAGCTCCCCGCGCCGGGAGGCGAGGCGCGCCTGCGCATCACCACCGTAGTGCGCGAAGACGACATAAGCCTCTACGGCTTTGCCAGCGAGGCCGAGCAGTGGCTCTTCGCCCTGCTGCAAAACGTCACCGGAGTGGGGCCTAAATTGGCTCTGAAGATCCTCTCCGGCATCCAGCCCGAAAGGCTTAGCGACGCGCTCTCCGCCGAAGACACCGCACTTCTTTGTACCATCCCCGGCGTGGGCAAGAAGATGGCCCAGCGGCTGGTGCTTGAGCTGCGCGACAAGGTGGGCTCCATTATGGGACTAGCCCTGCCCAAGACGAGAGCGGGCGCGGCAGCCCCAGCCGCCCAAGAGGCGCTGGAAGGACTTATCAGCCTGGGCTATCCCGTCAAGACGGCGCGCGACGCCATCGACGCAGCACTCACAGACCCCACGCAGACGGTGGAAGAGCTGATACGCGACGCACTCAAGCGGCTGGCTTCCAAGAGCCCGAAAAAAAGGTAGACGACGCGCATGGAAGAAGAACGCTTCATCGCCCCCGACACGCTGGAAGAGGATGTGGTCACCGGCAACATCCTGCGCCCCACATGCTTTGAGGAATATATCGGGCAAGAGCGCCTCAAGGACAACCTCAAGGTCTTCATCGAGGCGGCCAAGCGGCGCGGCGAGTCCTTGGATCACGTCCTCTTCTCCGGCCCCCCAGGGCTTGGCAAGACGACGCTGGCAAACATCATCGCCATCGAGATGGGGGTGGGGATCGAGACCACCACCGGCCCGGTCATCGAAAAACCCGGCGACCTGGCGGCGCTGCTGACCAACCTCGAGCCTCTCGACGTACTGTTCATAGACGAAATTCACCGGCTTAGCCCCGTGGTGGAAGAGATCCTCTACCCGGCGATGGAGGACTACCAGCTCGACATCCTCATCGGCCAGGGCCCCAGCGCACGCTCGATCAAGATCGACCTGCCCAACTTCACGCTGGTGGGCGCCACCACCCGCGCGGGGCTCCTGACTGCGCCGCTTCGCGACCGCTTCGGGGTCATGAGCCACATGGAGTTCTACACCCCCGAAGAGCTCAAAACCATAGTCAGCCGCTCGGCCAATATCCTGGAGATCGAGACCGACGACGAAGGCGCGTGGGAGATAGCGCGCCGCAGCCGGGGCACCCCGCGCATCGCCAACCGACTCTTGCGCCGGGTACGCGATTTTGCCCAGGTACACCACGGCGGCTTTATCGACCGGAAAGTGGCCGACACCGCGCTCACCTCACTGGACGTAGACGCCGAGGGGCTCGACCGCATGGATCGCAAGATCCTCTCCACCATCGTCGAGCTCTTTAATGGCGGCCCCGTGGGGATCGACACCATCGCCGCCGCCATCGGCGAGCAGAAAGACACGATCGAAGACGTCTACGAGCCCTACCTCATCCAGCAGGGCTACATCGCGCGCACGGCGCGCGGGCGCATCGGCACCGAGGCCGCCTACAAGCACCTGGGCGTAATCCCCCCCGCAGTTGAAAACAAAGGGGCGCTGCTGTGAGCGCCGGGACAGAGGCCCCCCTGCGAAAGCCCACGCG
>CAXMSR010000176.1:0-3929 GCA_964195725.1 uncultured Kiloniellaceae bacterium
GGGGGTTGTGAATGAGGGGGCCGTGGGTGTAGATCATCCCGCCCTCTTTTTGTGCGGCGGTGTGGGCCATCTCGATGGCGCGCTTTACCCCCATGCAAAAACCCGCTGTGCGGGCGACTATTATTTCCATCTGCGACTCACTCCAAGTAGTCAGTTGTCTGTTGCTCGAATTCTACCAGAGGCGCGGCGGCCCTGCCTATACCCGGCGGCTAAAAGCCTGCGAGTTCGTCGAGCTTCGGTGCCTTCTTTGCAAAAAGCGCCGTCATCGTCCGGATAAAGTCTGCGGGGGGCGCACAGGTCAGCTCGACCCTCTCGCCCGTCAGGGGGTGAACAAAAGCGATCTTCCAGGCGTGCAGCATCTGGCGCTCAACGCTGACTTCGCGGAACTTACTTACCCGCTCGCGCCCTTTTTTGCCCCTGTTGCTCTTTGCCCTGCCGCTCTTGGCGCTCTTAGCTGCGCCCACCCGGATTGAAGCGGTGCCGCCGTAGAGGCTGTCGCCCAGAACCGGGTACCCACGTCGCGCCAGCTGGGCGCGCAGCTGGTGCATGCGCCCGGTGTGGGGTTTTGCCAGCACCAGGCTCGCGCCGCCGACGCTGACGAGGGTCTCGAAGGTGGTCTGCGCCTTCATCCCGCCGTTTCTGACCACCGCCACCTTGCCGCCGCTGACCTCTTTTAAGCGACAGACATCTTCGAAGCTTTGTGGGGGGCACCCCGACACTATGGCGAGATAGCGTTTTTCCACCTCGCGTGTGCGAAAGGCGTCCAGCAGAGCCGCCGTAAATTCCTTGTCGCGTGCCATGAGCAAGAGCCCGCTGGTGTCGCGGTCGATGCGGTGCAGAAGGGTCAGCCGCGTGTCCAGTTTTGCCTCGGCGAGCTTTTGCGCGTGGAGGCGCTTGGGGTCTTGCGTCGGCCCCGAGGGCAGCCCCGGCCCCTTGGCGACGGCGATAAAGGCCGGCTCATCGTGGATGATCTCTATCGTGGGCGCATGGGTCTTCTCTTCATCGGGCAGACGCACCTCTATGCGCTCGCCCGCCTTCAAGGTGCGTGACGCCATCGATTCAATGCGGCCGTCTACGCTGACGCGCCGCGTGTCGATCAGCTTCTTTGCCTTTTTGCGGCTCATATCGCGAGCCTTCGCGACGATGAAGAGGTCGAGCCGCGTGCCGGCGTCGCTGCGCTCGGCGAGGCGGTTTATCTTTTTGGCTTTGGGGTTCATTTCTGCTCGTCTTCGGTTGGCGCGCTGTCGTCTTCGGAGGAGGCGTCAGCTTTTTTTTGGCCCAGTTTGAAACGGCTGTGGAGCACGCACCCCTGCGCACAGGGTTCGCAGGGCAGCTCCCGTTTTGCACAGTTTCCGTTGTCGTCAAAGGGGCAACCCCAACCGCCGCTAGTCACTTTAGTCCATCCTCGCGTTTTATGCGCCGTTGTCAATCTTCCCGCCGAGGATACCCGTTTTTGCGCCGTCCTGTCACCGCTGCGGCAAACTAAATCAACTCCCCTCTGTTCACAGAGGGCAAATCGAAGTAAATTAATGCGGTTACCAGTTAAGCACTGACGCCTGGACAAGGGAGAAGTATGGACAAGAACACTTTCCACAAGCTGCTTGAGATAGCCTATAAGACAGGCGCAAGCGACATCCACCTGAAAGTGGGGGCCTCCATTCTGCTAAGGGTCAACGGTGTTCTGCAAGAGGCCAAGACCCCAACCTTGCGACCTGACGACACCCTGGCGCTGGTGCGTATCGTGTTGGCCAATGTAAGGCCCACCCCCGACATCGACATTATCACCGAGTGGGATGGTTCCTACTCGCTGCCGGGGGTAAGCCGCTTTCGCGTCAACATCTACCGGCAACGAAACACCTTTGCGCTCGTCCTGCGTGCGGTTCCCTTCGACGTCCCCACCGTCGAGTCGCTAAAGCTGCCCCCCGTTCTAAACGAGATAGCGGATGAAGAACGCGGCCTGGTGCTCTTAACCGGCGTGACCGGCTCGGGCAAGTCCACCTCATTGGCGGCGATGATCGACCACATCAACGTCAAGCGCACCTGCCACATCATGACCATTGAAGACCCGATCGAGTTTTTGCACCGCGACAAAAAGTCGATAGTCAACCAGCGCGAAGTGGGTTTCGACACCCTCAGCTTCGCCGGGGCGCTAAAGAGCGCGCTGCGCCAAGACCCCGACGTTGTGCTGGTGGGCGAGATGCGCGACTTTGAGACTATTGAGACTGCGCTGGTGGCCGCCGAAACGGGCCACCTGGTGCTCTCGACGCTGCACACCGTAGACGCCGCCGAGACGATCAACCGCATCATCTCGGTCTTTCCGCCCTACCAGCAAAAGCAGGTGCGTTTGCAGCTGGCGTCGATCCTTCGCGGCATCGTCTCCATGCGGCTGGTGCCGCGCGCCGATGGCAAGGGCCGCGTGCCCGCCGTCGAGGTGCTCATTGCCACCTCGCGCATCCGCGAGTGCATCGAGAACCCCGAGAAGACCAAAGAGATCCGCGAGGCCATAGCCGAGGGGTTCACCACCTACGGCATGCAGACCTTTGATCAATCGCTTATGGGGCTCTTGAACCAGAAGCTCGTCAGCTACAAAGAGGCGCTGCGCCAGTCGTCGAACCCCGACGACTTTGCGCTCAAGATGAGCGGCATCAGCTCCACCAGCGATACGCGCTGGGCAGACGGCATCAAGCAGTAGCCGCCACTAGTAAAGAGGATTTTTATTAAATACGGGCGTACGCCCGACTTTGAAGGAGAAGGTTGAGAATATGACCGGCAGCGACATCCGTAAGCTGTTCCTGGACTATTTCGCCGAGAACGGACATCGCGTGTGCCCCAGCTCGTCCCTGGTCCCGCACAACGATCCGACGCTGTTCTTCACCAACGCGGGGATGAACCAGTTCAAGGACGTCTTCCTGGGCCAGGAGACGCGGGACTACGCCCGTGCCGCCTCCTCGCAGAAGTGCGTCCGCGCCGGTGGCAAGCACAACGACCTGGAAAATGTGGGTTATACCGCCCGGCACCACACCTTTTTTGAGATGCTGGGCAACTTCAGCTTTGGCGACTACTTCAAACACGACGCCATCATCTTCTGCTGGGAGTTTCTCGTCGACCGCGTGGGGATCGAGCCCGACAAGCTGTGGGTGTCGATCTACGAAGACGACGACGAGGCGGGCGAGCTGTGGAAGAAATTGACCCCCGTGCCGCCCGAGCGGATCATAAAGTGCGGCGCGAAAGACAACTTCTGGTCGATGGGCGACACCGGCCCCTGCGGCCCCTGTAGCGAAATACACTTCGATCAGGGCCCCGGCATCTACCCCTGCCCCGACGAGGATAGCTGTGGCCCCGAGTGCGATTGCGACCGCTACCTGGAGCTGTGGAACCTAGTCTTCATGCAGTTTGATCGCGACTCTTCCGGCACGCTGAACCCGCTGCCCAAGCCCTCGATCGACACCGGCATGGGGCTTGAGCGGGTTACCGCCGTTAGCCAAGGCGTCAAGACCAACTACGACACCGACCTCTTTTTGCCGATCATCAACTTCACCGCCAAGCTGGCGGGGGTAGAGTACGGCGCAAAGGATGAATCGGACGTCAGCCTTCGGGTCATCGCCGACCACATTCGCGCCGCCACCTTCCTCATCGCCGACGGCGTGCTGCCATCTAACGAGGGCAGAGGCTACGTGCTCAGGCGCGTGATGCGCCGGGCGCTGCGCCACGGCAGGCTCTTGGGCTTTCAGGGCGACTTTTTCCACAAGGTAGCCGCCACCGTCATCGACATAATGGAGGGCAACTTCTCCGAGCTGGCCGACAAGCGCGACTATATCGCCAAGGTGATCTTCCACGAAGAAGAGCGCTTCATCCGCACGCTCGATCGAGGGTTGCAGCTGCTGGAGGCGGAAGTTGAAAAGGTAGTGGACGCAGGCGAAAAAGTATTG
>CAXMSR010000177.1:0-3901 GCA_964195725.1 uncultured Kiloniellaceae bacterium
TTGAAGATCGGGTCGCAGCAGAGGCTGGAGTGGGCCGAGACCACAACGCCGGTGGAGGCGCAAACGGTTGAGAGTTCTTCTACTATAAGGGTGTAACACTGATAATCCATGCCGCTGCCGCCGAACTCTTCGGGGAAGGGCGCGCCAAGGAAGCCAAGCCCGGCCATCTGGGTGACCAGCTCGGGGCGAAACTTTGCGGCCTTGTCCATCTCGGCAGCAAAGGGGGCCACCTGCTCGTTGGCAAAACGGCGCGCTGTGTCGCGCACCATCTTCTGTATGTCGTTCAGTTCAAAATTCATCGGGCTCCCTCACTTCAATCGATATAGCCATCGCCTAAATATTTCGAGCGATAAATGGCTGAGAACAAATTGCCGTTACGGTCTGCTACGGTCTTTCGACAACCAGTGCCACCGCACCTCCGCCACCGAGGCAGAGCGTGGCGAGGCCGAGTTTCTTGTCATTCGCCTTCATGGCATAGAGCAGCGTGGTGAGGATGCGCGCGCCGCTGGCACCGATGGGATGGCCGAGTGCTATGGCACCGCCGTTGACGTTGACGCGAGCCCAATCCCAGCCAAGGTCGTTGCCGTCGGCCAAACACTGCGCGGCAAAGGCTTCGTTGGCTTCGATCAGCTCGAAGTCGTCGATGGCGTAGCCGCCCAGCTCCATCACCTTGCGCACCGCGTCGATGGGGGCGAAAAATACGTCTTTAGGCGCGCGGTGGGCCGAAGCGTATTCCTTGACGACGGCGAGGATGGTAAGCCCGTGCTCTTCGGCGTAGCCACGCGAAGTCACCACCACAGCACTCGCGCCGTCGGTCAGCCCGGGGGCGTTGCCTGCGGTGACGATGCCGCCTTTCTGAAAGGCGGGACGAAGCCTCGCCAGCGACTTGGCGGTGGTGTTCGCTTTTATCGCCTCGTCTCTGGAGAAGATGACCGGGTCGCCTTTGCGCTGGGGAATCTCGATGGTAAAGGTCTCGTCGTCGAAGGCTCCTGCGTCCTGGGCCTTGACAGCTTTTTGCTGACTGTTGGCGGCGAAAGCGTCGAGGTCATCCCGGGTAAGCCCGGCTTTCTCGGCGGTGTACTCGGCCAGCCCACCCATGTGTACATCGTTAAACGCGCACCAGAGGCCATCCTTTATCAGGGCGTCGACAGTGGTAAAGTCGCCCATGCGCACGCCTTTTCTCAAATTGTACTGCAAGTGCGGCGCGCCCGACATCGACTCCATGCCACCGGCCACGATGGCGGTGGCGTCGCCGGCCTTGATCGCCTGGGCGGCCAGCATCACCGCTTTAAGGCCCGAGCCGCATACCTTATTAATAGTGAAGGAATTTACCTTTTCCGGCAGGCCGCCGCTTAGCGTCGCCTGGCGGGCGGGGTTTTGTCCCAACCCTGCCGGCACTACGCTACCCATGATGCACTCTTCGATATCGTCCTTGTCTATACCCGCGCGCTTGACCGCTTCGGCAACCGCCAAGCCGCCGAGATCGGTAGCCTTTATGGCTGACAACGAGCCCAGATAGGAGCCGATGGGGGTACGACAGGCCGAGACTATAACCGCTTCATTTTGCGACATGGGTATATCTCCTTCTACATAGTATATACAATGGACAATCTATATTTCCCCAACCCGTCTCCCATGTCAAGATGAAACAGGTTTGAAAGACATTACCGGGGAAGCGGTTTGCACGAGGAGGTCCTTTTTTAATTTTTTTTCTTCGATTTTGGGTTGACTAGTTCTGAATATATGGCATAATTCAACCACGTAATTGGTTTGGAGGAGTTCGGAACCGCAATCGCTCTTTGCCCCCCCGGAGAGCCGCGCCGAGCTCCTCCTTTCTCTTTTTATGCCACCAACTTACTCTCCCGCTCAGCTCCACCTTCCACAAATACGCCGTCGCCGACCCGTCAAAAGACCACTGCGCGGCCGGGTGCTGTCCCCTCTTTTTTCCCAAAGGTTCTTACCTACCCTACCACCCGGCGAGCTGCCACGCATTCATGCCGGTGGCGTTGTAGTACCGCAACAATGCTCCGGGCGTTTAATCGGCCCTGGACTGGAGCGGCCACTGTCCGCGTTCCTGCAACAGCCCCTTTAATGTAGCCAACCCCACGTTCATGGCGGGCACGCCAGCGTAGACCCCCGTCTGAAAGATAGCCTCGGCCAGTTCCTGGGGCTCGACGCCGACGTTTAGCGCCGCGTGCAGATGCACCTTCAGCTCACCCGTACACCCCAGCGCCGTCAGCGCCGCTACCGCCACCAGCTGGCGCGTTGTGTGGGGGATGCGCTGGCGCGAATACATCTGCCCGGTGATGAAGAGCGACATCTCTTTTGCCAGCTGGGGGTCAAACTCGCGCCAGAGGTTGTAGGGCAGATCTTCTTTGTCAACCCCGGTAAAATAGAGTTTCGCCGTCTCGGCGGTCTTTGCGGCCAGCTCCTTGGACATTTGAATCTCCTTGATAAGTAGTACTTGGCAACGTTAAAAACGACTGCACCCATAATGTGTCAACTTGACCAACCGGGGCAACAGGTTTAGTTTCCACTGAATAAGGATGAGCTGCAACCATACCACCATATTAGAGAGGGCTAGCTGCGATGACACTTCGCGAACTGTACCGGCGAGCGGTAGACCACGGCATGGACAACGACCCGCGCGGCCGCAAAGAGGCGCAGGCGGATCTGGACGCCGCGAAAAAAGCATATGACGGGCTAAAAGAGGGCGAACAGGAGTTTTTCGACGTAGAGCGGCTGACCAACCCCTACGCCGACTCGCGCATCCTCTACGGCGAAGAGGCCGGGGTAGGCGCGATAATGGTGGGCATCGACATCGGCGAGGGCGAGCTGGTGCTGGCCGATCGCCTCAAAGAGAAGGGGCACCGGCTCGACGCCGTGATAGCCCATCACCCCAGCGCCCACGCCCTGGCGGGGCTGGCGGGGGTGATGCGCATTCAACCCGGCATCTACGCCACGGCTGGCGTACCCATCGGGCAGGCGCAGGGGGTTTTAGAGCCGCGCATCAAAGAGGTGGAGTCCCGGCTTCAACCGGTAAATCATCAGCGCGCCGCCGACGCCGCGCGCCTGCTTGAGCTGCCCTTCGCTTGTCTTCACACCGTGGCCGACAACTGCGTGGCCACCTTCCTCACCGAGCTATTTGAACGAGAAGAGCCTCGAACGCTAAGCGACCTCATGGAGCTTATGGACGAGATCCCCGAGTTTCGCATCGCAAAAAAAGAGGGCAACGGCCACGTCATAGTCGCCGGAGCCAAAGAAAACCACGTAGGACGTGTCATGGTAGAGATGACCGGCGGCACCGAGGGCGCAAGCGAGATGTACCAGAAGCTCGCCCGCGCCGGGGTCTCCACCATCGTCGGCATGCACCTGTCCAAAGAACACATCGACGCCGCCAAGGCGGAGAACCTCAACATCGTCCTGGCGGGCCACATAGCGTCGGACAATGTAGGGATCAATCTGCTTCTGGACGCGATCCTCGACGAGGACGTAGAGGTGATCTGCACCAGCGGTTTTCGGCGGGTTGCGCGCTGAGCAAAAAGTTGCAGCGGTATAGACTATTGAGCAGTGCGAACTGAAAATTAAGAGCGGGCGCTTACCCCAAGGGGAGCGCCCGCTCTTAATTTATACGCTATTTATACGCAGGTTATTTATACGCAAGTTACTTATACGTAAGCTACTTAATATGTAAACATCCGCCCGGCCCGACGGGCCGCGCCCTCTGGTTTCAGCTATCGCTAGTCTTCCCGATAGGTGATCGAATACCTGAACCCGGCGGGGTCTAGCCAGTCCAGGGTCTCGTCGCCCAGCTGCGCAAAGGGGTACATCAGATAGTTCACCGGCGCACCCCGCTGCGGCGGGTTGAGCGTGAGGTCGCGCCCCATGCCCAGGCGCACCC
>CAXMSR010000178.1:0-3876 GCA_964195725.1 uncultured Kiloniellaceae bacterium
GGCCCCCGCCGCTTCGCAGGCGAGCTCAAGAGCCATCGGATTTTCGCAATCCACCGTCCCCGTCATCGCCTTGGGGCGCACCAGCTGACAGCCGTAATAGGCCACAACTTTCAGCCCGTCCAGGGGCTTTTTGACCTTCGAAGATATCTCGTCAAAGGCTTCGGGGCGCTCGAAGAACTCTATGAGGCTCCAAACGTCGATGTTGCCAGCCCATTTTTCGCCCAGCGCCTCTTCCAACCTGCTCGCGCGTTGGCCGCCCTCTTCAAGAGCCGCCAGCGCGCGCCGCGTGTTGTTGTAGCAACCGGCGCAGGGGGCGAGAAAAGTACGCCCCTCTTTCTGGGCGATGAGGAGGTTTCTGGCGGGCAGTCCCTCGCCGATCAGGGGATCGACGGTGCGTCCGCTGGCTCCGCCGCAGCAGTTCCAATCTTCGATATCCACCAGGCTGTGGCCCAGCTCACTAAAGACCGCGCGCGTGGAGGTGATGAACTCCCATGCGGTGGAGTGCGCTGTGCAGCCGGGGTAGAAGGAGAGTTCCATTTTTAGCTCTCTCTCGCTTTCTGATTTTGTCCGTTCGACTTCGGCGGCACGAAGAGCTGATCAAGCCCCTTCTTTTCGCGCACCTTGGAGGGCATGATCGGTATTTTGCCCTTTAAAAAGAGGATCAGCCCAACACCCACGTCGGTAAAAAAATCGCGGGTCCGCAGCTTGTATTCCACCAGCATCGACAATTCGTGTACGCGCCCGAAGCGCTTGATGCTGGCGAGAAAGGAGGTATGGAACGCACCCACGGCGGGCTCGGCGGGGGCGACCCCTTCGGCGCGAGCCAGCTGGCGCATCGAGCCCATGAGCGAAGCGATGCTTATCGAGTTGGGGCACCGCTCGGCGCACGTCTCGCACCCGACGCAGAGCCAGAGGGCGTGGGAGCTTAAGAGTTCGTCTTTGGCTCCGAGCTGAATTTTTCTGACGATGCCGTGGTTTGACCACTCGTACCACTTCATCACCGGGCAGCCCGCCGAGCACTTGGCGCACTGGTAGCAGCGCGACAGGGGCTGGCCGCTCATCTCGGAAATCACCGAAGAAAAATCCTGACTTGCAAAATCGTTAGCTGCGCTAGCTGTCATCGTTCACTCTCATTAGGCCCGTTGTCATCGCTTAAACCAGCGAGTTTTCGGCACGGGTGAGCACATCGATCTGGCCCAGCACCTGCTCGGGGGTGTCGTTTTTGAGGCTGCACGCCTTGTTGGGGCAGATCGCCACACACGCGCCGCAACCCTGACAGAGCGCCTCGTTCACACGGCTAAACCCAACGCGGGTATCGACCTCGCGCGCGTCGTAGGGGCAGAGCGGCACGCAGAGCCCGCAGCCGGAACAGACATCGCGATCGACCATGCACACCAGCGGATCCTGGGTGAGCTCGTCGTTGGCGAAAAGCGTCTGAATTTTGGACGCGGTGGCCAGCGCCTGCGAGACCGAGTCGGTGATGTCTTTGGGGTACTGCCCCGCTCCGGCCAGGTAGACGCCCATCGTCGAAGACTCTACGGGGCGAAGCTTGATGTGGCTCTCCTGAAAGAAACCGTTGGTGTCGGTGGAGGCGCGAAAGGTCTGGGAGATCTCTTCATAGCCCTTGGAGGGCTCGATCGCCATCGCCAGCACTACCAGATCGGCTTCGATCTTCAACTTTTCGCCGCTAAGAGAATCTGCGGTGGTCACTTTGAGCCTGCCGCCCTCTTCCCACACCCTGGCGACGCGCCCGCGAATGTAGACGAGCCCCTCCTCTTCTATGTTGCGCTGGCTGTACTCTTCGGTGAGTTTGCAGTCGGTGCGCACGTCCATGAAGGAGACGAAGACCTTGGCGTCGGGGTTCTGTTCGGAAAAAAGCGTGGCCTGCTTCGAGGTGTAGAGGCAGCAGACGCGTGAGCAGTAGGGTTTGTGGTTTTCGGGGTCGCGCGAGCCGGAGCACTGGATGAAGACGACGTCGCGTACCGGGGTGCCATCGGAGGGGCGCGTTACCGGGGTGCCGTCCGCCATCGACTTTTTCAACATCTGCTCAAAAGAGAGCGCATCGACTACGTCGGGGATTTTGCCGCCGCCGTACTCGCCCATCTTTTCTATCGGGTAGAGGTCAAAGCCGGTGGCTACCACCAGCGCGCCCACGCTCTCTTCCACTTCCGTGCCGTCGGCATCGGCGATCTTCGCCTCGAAGTTGCCGACGTAGCCGGTGATCGCTGAGACGCTGCTGTTTAACATCAGGGTGATGTTTTCGTGATTTTTGAGCTCTTCCACACGGGGATCGAGGATCTCCGAGGCGTCTTCATGGTAGGGAAAGGTCTTGGAGAGGTAGCGCATCTTGCCGCCCGGCTCGGCGTCGCGCTCGACCACTATCGTCTCGTAGCCAGCGCCGCCCAGCTCAAGGGCCGCCGTGATCCCCGCGATACCGGCACCGACGACGAGCGCGCGGCGCGTCACCGGAACGATGATCGATTCCAGCATCGCGTTTCGCTTCACCTTGGCGATGGTGGCGCAGATGATGTTGAAGGCTTTTCTGGTGGCGGCTGGTTTGTCGCCCTGATGCACCCACGAGCACTGCTCGCGTACGTTGGCGATCTCGACCAGGAAGGGGTTTAGCCCCTCGTAGGTGGCGGCCTTGCGAAAGGTCTTCTCGTGCATGCGGGGCGAGCAGGAGGCGACGACGACGCGGTTGATGCCCTTGTCGCGGATGGCGGCCTTTATCAGATCCTGGCCGGGGTCGGAGCACATGTACATGTAGTTCTCGGCATGCACTACGCCATCTACGTCGTGGAGCCACTCCACCACCTGATCCACGTCAACCGTGGCGGCGATGTTTGCCCCGCACCAACAGATAAATACGCCTACTTTTTCCATAGCCATACTATAGTTTCCTATGCCGCCGTGCGGGCAAGCCGCGCCAAAAATGCCTGAGTCTTGGAGGCCGCCGCCGAGGCGTGGGCCACCGTGTCGGCGATGTCGCGCGCGCCCTGTGCGCAGCCGGCGACGAACACACCGGGTTTTACCGTCTCGTTTGCGCCTACCTTATAGTGCGTCTCTTTCCAGAAACCATTCTCGTCCACTTCGATCCCCAGCGTCTTTGCCAGCTCGGCCTGCTCGGGGTTGGGGACGATGGCGGTCGCCAGCACCACCAGATCGGCGTGCATCTTCACCGGCTCACCGGAGATGGTGTCGGCACCCCACACGGCTATCTTGTCGCCGTCCTGGAAGATGCGGCTTACGCGGCCGCGCAGGTATATGAGCCCCTCTTCTTCCACCGACTGCTGGAGGAACTCTTCGTACCCCTTGCCGGTGGCGCGCAGATCCATATAGAAGACGGTGGCGGTGCCGTGGTGGACTTTGTGTTTGTAGAGCTTTGCGTGTTTTGCGGTGTACATGCAGCAGACGCGCGAGCAGTAGGGCTTGTGGTTTTCAGGGTCGCGCGAACCAGCGCACTGGATGAAGACTACGGACTCGGGCACCTTGCCGTCGGAGGGGCGGTAGACGTTGCCAGCCGTGGGGCCAGAGGCGGAGAGAAAACGCTCCATCGCCAACCCGTCAATGACGTCGGGGATCTTGCCGTATCCGTATTCGCCAAATTTTTCCATCGGGTAGAGCTCAAGCCCCGTGGCCACGACCACCGCGCTCACCTCTTCGACGACTTCAGAGGGCTGCTGCTTGAAATCGATCGCCCCCACCGGGCAGACGCTGGCGCAGACGCCGCATTTTCCCAGCTGGAAGTTTCGGCAGTTGTCGGCGTCGATCACCGGTTTATTGGGGATCGCCTGGGGGGAGAGCGAGTAGATCGCCTTTTTCATCCCCACACTACGATCAAAGAAGTTGGTCTTCACCCAGCGTGGGCATTTTTCC
>CAXMSR010000179.1:0-3855 GCA_964195725.1 uncultured Kiloniellaceae bacterium
AGCGGTCACCGGCATAGCGCACATGACCGACGCACTAAACGATAAAGCCTTGGAAATACTTAAGAAATAGGACTACCGAACCATTCCGGGAGGCAGCCGGAGACAGGGCTGCCTCCCCATCTTTTTTTCCTGCGCCAACCCTTGCGCAGCGAGGTGCGGCAGATGACGGAATACGAGACCACCTACGGGATCAACCCTCCCGACACCTCGTTTAACCACAAGCCCGGTTTTCGCATGTGTCGGCTCTCGGCAGAGAAGAACTTTGTGCGCATCCGCGAGCTGGTTGTCCAGCCCCGGTATTTTTGCAAAACGTGCGCCCGCGTCTCTTCGCACCGCGAGAACCTCTGCGAGCCGGTCAAGCTCTGACCCCGCGCCCTCTTCACCGTTCCCACAGTCTCCGTGCGCCCAGCCTCCCCACCTGCGCCAGCCAGCACCGCATAGTGCCGCCATTACGGTCTATTTTGCAAATTGACCGCCCAACCTTGGCGTATTGCCCCCTCTCGGTATACTATTGGGCGAGGTAAATTCAGCGACACTCTCCCCTACCCCCGACGGAGGTCATCGATGGGCACCGACAACCTTATTTTCCTTGAAGTCCTGGAGTGGTTCGACGACAGCGGCACCGAGATAGCGCACCGCCTACCCGAGAAGGGCTCGGGTGAAATTAAGTACGGCGCACAGCTAACAGTGCGCGAAAGCCAGGCTGCGGTGTTCTACTCCGAGGGCACGGCTTGCGATGCGCTGGGGCCCGGCAGACACACGCTACACACCAAAAACCTCCCCGTCCTGAACAAGATGCTCGCTATTCCGTGGGGCCTTAAAAGCCCTTGGAGGGCAGAGGTTTACTTTGTAAACCTAAAGACGTTTGTCAATCTTAAATGGGGCACCCGCGACCCCGTCGCGTTTCGCGACTCCGAGCTTGGGCTTGTGCGGCTTCGCGCCCACGGCATCTTCAACATTCAGGTGGTTCAGCCGGTGCTCTTTGTCAACTCTCTTGTGGGCACCAGCGCTAACTACACCGCTGACGAGCTGGAGAGCTACCTAAGCCAGGTCATAGTCTCGCGCCTGAACGATTTTCTCGGCGAGAAGCTCGATACCCTGTTTAATCTTCCGTCGCTCTATAGCGAGCTCGCCCAAGAGCTCTTGGGGCGGCTTGAGGAGGACTTTTCACAGTTCGGCCTCGCGCTCAGTTCAATGTACATCAACGCCATAACGCCCCCGCAAGAGGTGCAGCAGGCTATCGACGAGCGCGCGCGGCTGGGAGCCGTAGAGGGCAAGCTCGATGAGCTTCTCAAGATGAAGATGGCGATGGCCCTGGAAAATAGCGGCGGCAGCGGCGCTATAGAGGGCGGCATGGGGATGGGCATGGGAATGGGCATGGGGATGATCATGCCCGGCATGTTCTCGGGAGTGGTGCCGGGCGGCTCCGGCTCTCAAACCGGGCAGGCGGCGGCGCGCTGCCCCGACTGCGGCGGAGAGGTGGGGAAGGACTCGCACTTTTGCAGCCACTGCGGCCACCAGATCATCATCATAAGAAAGTGCGCCAAGTGCTCGAAGAACCTGCCTCCCAAGGCAAAATTCTGCCCCTCCTGCGGAGAATCCACTGTACTTAAAGCGAGTGCCTCAAAATGTGCTGCCTGCGGAGCCGAGAACCTTCCAGGGGCATCATTTTGCAACCAGTGCGGACAGACTGTAATCTGAAGAGCCGGAGCGCATGAACGTGCAAGTCAATGATAACGGCGACGGCAAAGAGTGGCGCGCACTGGGCACCTGCCCCCAGTGCGGGGGCGAGGTGGCGACTATCGTCGGCGATCCACTAATCGACTGCGGCTACTGCCGCACGGCAAGCTACGCCGTCTGTGCTACGGGCGCTTGCCTCTCCTACCGCCTGCCCCCGGCCCCGGAATATGCGAACGAGGAGTATTTCCACCTCCCCTACTGGCGTATGAGGGGGCTGCGTTACCGGCTCTTCGAGGGGCGCGATGATGCAGTGGTGGGCAACCTGATCGACAAGACCGCCCCCGCCACCACGCTGTTGCCGCAAAGCGCCAACCTCGGCATCAGGCCCCAGGCCGCCAGCCTCTATCTGACCAATTGGCCCACGAGGTCTCCACGGGCCGACTACACGCCCGGCTCCATCCTCAACGAGGCCGATTTAGACAGCGAGCTTGAAGATGGAGAAGGTTTTTTAATGTCGCAGCTTATCGGCGAAAAGCGCGTCATCATCCACGCCCCCTATATGCTGACGGAGAAAAACGGCCACCCCGTCCTGCGCGAGCTTTTTCCCGACGGGCGCGACTACATGGTCACCCCCGACGAGGCAGAGAATATCCTCGCGCTAACCGCCGCCGCGCCCAACCATCCGCCGATGAAGTTTCTTCCGCTCGTCTGCCCCAACTGCGCACATTCGCTACCCCACGAGCACGGCGCCGAAATACTATTGTGCAGCCAGTGCGCCACCGCCTGGTGGCCCCGTGGTGCCAAATTAAAGCGGATGCCCTTCGCCCTTCTGGGCACTCGCGAGGCGGGCGACAAGCTGATCCCTTTTTGGCAGATCGATTTTTCCGCCGAAGAGATCGGCCTGAAGACCCGCGCCGACCTCAACCGCTGGACAATCCCTTATCGGCTGGTAAAGCCCGAGTGGGAAGACGAGGGGGCGACGATGCTGGTGCCGGGCATAAAACTGCCGCCGCGCACCTTTATGCGGCTGGCGAAGACCTCAACCCTCTTTTTCACCGGCGACCACGCCTCCCCCCGCCTTGAAAAGGGTGCGCTCGACTCCGAGCCCGTGCGGATGCCTCTGTCCGAAGCGGTGGAGGCGATCCCCCTGGCGTTGGCCCAGATGGCTATGGACAAGCGAAAGCGCGTCCCGCTCATCGCCTCGGCCAGGATAGAGGTCACACGCGCACGCCTGCTCTTTATACCCTTCACCCGGCAGGGCCTGGAGTTGCGGCACAGGGCCAGCGGTCAGGCCATCTCCACAGGCGCGCTGACACGGGGAGCGAACCTCTGACAAGACCTCCAGACGACTCACTCCCCCCCTTTGTTTGCCCACCAACTCACCCCCACCGCTTAACGTAACTCTTGTATGTGTCCATATTTTCAATTCACAACTGAAAATTGCATTTTAGATGTAGCTTGCCCCTCCCAAAACAATTATTATCTTCGCATTGAAGTTAAGTCGGCCAGCCTTTGCGGGTAGCGGCTGCGTCCACTTCTCTGAACACTTTAAAGTGCTGATCATTTTTGTGTCTTCACCTTACCAAAGAGAAAAATTACATGTCCCAGGAAATGGTTTTCGGCGTTCTCGGCGGTTTGGGGCTCTTCCTTTACGGCGTACGCATAATGTCGGAGGGGCTGCAAAAATCCGCAGGCGCCAAGATGCGCCAACTCCTGCAACTGCTTACCACCAACAGGGTCGTCGCCCTCCTGGTGGGGCTCACCGTCACCGCAGTCATCCAGTCTTCAAGCGCCACCACCGTCATGGTGGTCTCCTTTGTCAACGCCGGCCTTATGACGCTGACCCAGGCGGTGGGCATCATCCTGGGCGCAAATATCGGCACCACGATCACCGCCCAGATGATCGCCTTCAAGATTACCAAATTCGCCCTGCCCGCCATCGGCATCGGCATGGGGATAAAGCTTTTTGCCAAGAGCGACAAGTGGCAAAACACCAGCGAGGTACTCCTTGGCTTCGGCATGCTGTTTTTCGGCATGGTGTTGATGAAGGACGCTTTCGGGCCGCTTAAATCAAGCCCCATGGTTCATGAGATGTTCGTCAACTTCGGCGACAACATCCTGCTGGCTGTGTTGGTGTCAACGGTCTTTACCATGCTGGTTCAATCCAGCTCGGCC
>CAXMSR010000180.1:0-3851 GCA_964195725.1 uncultured Kiloniellaceae bacterium
TACAGGCGCACCTTCTCCTGCGCGCCATCCAGAGCCAGACAAGGCCGAGCATGGTGGTGGTCAGTAGCGCGATGAAGGGTTTTTCGTAGGGCAGCTGTGAGGCCCCGAAGACGGAGAGCCAGACGGCCAGCATCGGCGAGCCGCAGCACCCCAACATAAAACACGCCGACGCAGCCACGGCACCGGTCAGCGTTACGCCGCCCACGGCGAGCCCACCTTCCAGCGCGCCGGAGCCGTTTTCGCGCCGCGCCGCGAGGAACCTTTGGAGCATCGCCACGGTGAACGCCCCGGTAAGGCCGTAGGTGTAGGCGAGCCAGGGCCAGCCGCCCTCCAGATACTCACTCCACCACGACACCGTCGCCGTCGCCACCGCCCAAGGATCGCCATCGCCGTCGGCAACCGGTCTGCCGAAGTGGTAGAACCAGATAATCTGTAGCGCGGCCACCGCAGCAAACGCCAGCAGCGGATAGGTCGCGCGCTGAAGTTTGGTCATTTTATTCTCCGCCAGCCACATTTTCGCCGGCCTTATCTCCAACAACTTCTTCTCCAAAAGGCACCTCTCCATCGGCGGAGAGCAGTATCGCCAAGGGGCGCGTGCGCTCGAAGTTGCCCATCACAAGCATCGCGATGACGGTAAGCGGCACGCAGAGAAACATCCCCGGC
Organism: uncultured Kiloniellaceae bacterium; assembly: GCA_964195725.1. GTDB lineage: Bacteria > Desulfobacterota > Deferrisomatia > Deferrisomatales > BM512 > CAXMSR01. The sequence continues at coordinate 664 of CAXMSR010000180.1, forward strand.
ACACCCCAGAGTTTACCCCACAAAACCAGAGAGAGGATGACCACCAAGGGGCTCAAGTTGAGTTTTCCGCCCATCAGCTTGGGCTCGATCACGTTGCCGATGGCAAACTGTGTGACCGCCAGAAGCACCACCACGGCGACAAAGGGGCCGACGGTGGGAAACTGCACCAGCGCCAGAAGCGAGGGAAAGACGACCCCCAGAAGCGAGCCGATGGTGGGGATGAAGTTCAAAAGGAAGATGACAAACCCCCAGAAGACGGCGTAGTCCACCCCCACCGCCTTGAGGATGGCGAAGCTGATTACGCCTGTAGACAGGCTGACCAGCGTCTTGATCCACACGTAGTCGATGATGCGCCGCCCCATCCCCTCCAACATGGCGCGCACGTTGGTGCGCCGCTCGGCGTTGGGAAAGAGCGCGTCTAGCTTGCGCCCGAAGCTCTCCTGCTCAAGGGAGAGAAAGATCACGTAGAGAAGAATCATCCCCATGTTTCCGACGATGGTGGTGACAAAACCGGCCACGCCGCGCACCGCCCACTTAAGATCAATGCCCTCGGCGATACTTGAGAAGTTGGGTGCTTTCTCCAGCCCGAAGAACGCCGCGCCCCTGTCGGCCAAGCGCAGGATGTTCTCCTGATACCGGGGTGCCGCAGCACTTACCCCCGACAGGCTCTCGGCCAGCAGATCGAAGACGAACACCGACACGAACCCCACCGCCACCAGCGCCGCCCCCATCCACACAAGGTGGGGCAGCTTTGCGCCGCCCGGCGAATACCGCACCATGAGGCGCGCCAGGGCGTTTAGCAGGAACCAGAGCATCAGGGCGATGGAGAGCGGGACCAGCAGCTCTTTGCCCGCCACCAGCACGTAGAAGAAAAGTACGCCCAGCCCCCCCAGGGCCGCCATATCGACAACACGGCTAGACATGCCACTGTCCTTTCAGAATGTTTTTATCCATACAAGATTGCCTCTTCCGGGCATTATCCATAAACTAGCCGTGCTTGACCACTCTTTGTCACCGCACCCCGGGGCGCACACCGCCCCCCTTGCACGAGGCACCGACCGCTTTGGCCGCACAGCTGGACTTATGGATCGCCTGGAGACACCTTCGCGCCAAGCGCAGCGAACGCTTTATCTCGCTCATCACCTGGCTTAGCGTGGGCGGCGTCACCCTGGGGGTGGCGGCGCTGGTGGTGGTTTTTTCGGTGATGACCGGCTACAAAGACCTCTTGCGCGACAAATTGGTGGGGGTCAACGCCCACGCGGTGGTACACCGCATAGGCGCCGAGATCGACGAAGCGCAAGGGCTGGCCACCTATCTGGGCAAGATGGACGAGGTGGCCGACGCCACCCCCTTCGTCATGGGTCAGGCGATGCTGGCGGCGCGAGGTGTTTCGGAGGGGGCTGTCCTGCGCGGCGTAGACCCCGCCAACGCCTATTGGCTGGCCTCTTTTGCCCCGGCGATGGTAGAGGGCGCGATTGACGGGCTGGGCGGGCGCGAGCCCGGCGTCCTCCTGGGCAAAGAGCTGGCCGCGACGCTGAAGGTGAAGACCGGCGACACGCTGCGCGCGACGATCCCCGTGGGCAGCGTCCCCCACATCGGGGTATTTCGCGTGAAGGGCATCTTCTCCAGCGGAATGTTTGACTTTGATTCCACCGTCGCGTTCACCACCATCGCCTCGGCGCAAAAACTCTTCGGCCTCGGCACACGGGTCAACGGCATCGAGCTTCGCTTTCACGAGCTGGAGCGCTCCACCGAGCTGGCCCTTGAAGTGGGCCGCCGCCTGGGGCACGACTACTGGGTGGCCGACTGGAAACGGCTTAATCGCAACATCTTCTACGCCCTGGAGTTGCAGCGCATAGTGCTGACCCTCATTCTGGGGCTCATCGTCCTGGTGGCCGCCTTCAACGTAGCCGCCACGCTGATAATGACGGTGCTGGAGAAAACTCGCGACATCGGCATTTTGAAGGCGATGGGAGCCTCCAATAAATTAATACGCCGCATCTTCGCGTTGCAGGGGCTGCTAATCGGCGGAGTGGGGGCCGGGGCAGGGCTCTCCCTTGGGCTGGGCATCTGCTTTGTCATCGACCGCTACCAGATAATCAAAATCCCCGGCGACATCTACCTCTTCGATCGGCTGCCGGTAGAGGTAAACCCGCTGGCCTGCTTGGCCTTTGGCGCGTTGGCGGTGGTGCTGTGCTGGGTTGCCACCCTCTACCCCTGCCGCAAGGCCTCGCGTCTCGATCCCGTGCGCGCGATCAGAACCGAATAATTCACACTAAAAGCCAAAGCTGAAGTAGGCAATCAACAAACCGGGCCGATGGGACTTGACCCACGGCGAAGTGGAAATATATTGTGTTGCAGGACCTCAATAATCGACAAAAAGGGAGAACAAAGATGCGTATCGGCATCCTCACCGGCGGCGGAGACGTGCCGGGGCTAAACGTCGCGATAAAGACAGTGGTAATCAGAGCCGAGCGCGAAGGGCACGAAGTAGTGGGCTTTCGCAGAGGTTGGATGGGGCTTTTGCACTTAAACACCGACGACCCGGCTTCAATAGCGGAGTTCTCGCTAAAGCTCGACTACGACAACACCCGCACCGTCGATCGCACCGGCGGCACCTTTCTTCACACCTCGCGGACCAATCCACAGAACGTGGCCCCCGGCATGGTGCCCGATTTTATCCCCGCCAAATTCAGAACAGAGCGGGCCGACGGCAAAGTAGACTGCACCGCCCATGTGCTGGACGTGCTGCAAAAGATGGGCATCGACGTACTCATCCCCATCGGCGGCGACGACACCCTGGGCTACGCCTCAAGGCTCCATCAGGAGGGGTTCCCCATGGTCTCCATCCCCAAGACGATGGACAACGACGTCTTCGGCACCGATTTTTGCATCGGTTTTTCCACCGCTGTGACCAGAAGTGTGAGCCTCATCCACCAGATGCGCACCTCTGTGGGCTCGCACGAGCGCATCGGCGTCGTCGAGCTCTTCGGGCGCAACTCCGGCGAGACCTCGCTCATCGCCGCTTACCTCGCGGGAGTAGACCGGGCGATCATTTCAGAAGTGCCGTTCGACATCGAAAAACTCGCTGACATGCTGGCGCGCGACAAAAAGCGCAACTCGTCGCACTACTGCTTCGTCACCATCTCCGAAGGGGCCACCCCCATCGGCGGCGACATCGTCCAGAC
>CAXMSR010000181.1:0-270 GCA_964195725.1 uncultured Kiloniellaceae bacterium
TTTGGGCACTACCGGCTGGGCTGCCAGCCCCATAGCCATCGCCTTTTGGGCTACGGCTACCGCTATCTCCAGGCAGACTTCGCGCAGTTCACTCACTGGCGGATAGACGCAGTTGACATCGAGCCGTTCCTCTCCCACCAGCTCGGCCAGACGCAGGGCGGCGGTGGCAAATATCTCGTCGGTGATGCGCTCGGCGCGCACGGCCAACATGCCCAGCCCCACGCCGGGGAAGATGAAGACGTTGTTGCCCTGGCCTATTTTCATAGTACG
>CAXMSR010000181.1:280-3826 GCA_964195725.1 uncultured Kiloniellaceae bacterium
ATGGCCGGGGCCAGCGGATTGCGGGCACATCCTTGTTCAATCGCTTTTTTGGCCACAGCCACGCCGATCTCCAAACAGACTTCACGTAGTTTGGAGATATCGGGATAGACGCAGTTCCTGGAGAGTTGCTCGGCGGGGACGATCTCGGCCAGTTTCATTGAAGCGACGGTAAACATCTCGTCGGTGAACTGCTGCGCTTTCACGGCCAACCCCCCCAACCCCACGCCGGGGAAGATGAAGACGTTGTTGCCCTGGCCTATTTTCATAGTACGCTTGTTGTATGTTACGTCGGCAAAGGGGCTGCCGGTGGCGACGATGGCGCGTCCCTCGGTCCACAGGTAGAGGTCTTGCGGTGTCGCTTCGGCGCTGGCGGTGGGGTTGGACAGCGGGAATATTATGGGGCGCTCGCAGTGGGCCGCCATCTCGCGTATCAGCGTTTCGTCGAAGACGCCGCTTACCCCGGAGAGCCCCAACAGTACCGTGGGCCTGATGTGACGCATGGCCTCGCTCAGCTCGACCCTCCTGGGGTCGGCTACGTCCCAGCCATAGGCGAAGGTGCCAGCCTTTGCGTAGGGTTCTTTGTAGCGGTCAACGCCTGCGCGCCCCTGACAGATAACCCCCCGGCTGTCGAGCACGGTTATGCGTTCGCGCGCCTCTTCGTCGGAGAGCCCCGCCAGTTTCAGCCCCTCTTTTATCTGGGCGGCTACGCCTATGCCGCCAGCCCCCGCGCCGTGGATCATGAAGCGCTGATCTTGAATCTTCTCGCCGGTAATGCGCAGCGCCGCCAGCACGCCAGCCAGCGCCACCGCTCCGGTGCCCTGGATGTCGTCGTTAAAGCTCAGGGTTTCGTCGCGATATTTCTCCAAGAGGGTGAAGGCGTTCTGCTTGGAAAAATCCTCCCACTGAATCAGGGCATTGGGGAAGGCTTTCTTTACCCCCTCGACGAATTTATCTACCATATTCAGGTATTTGTCGCCGATCAGCCGTTTTTTCTTCGTGCCCAGATAGAGCGGGTCGTCCAAGAGCGAGTCGTTGTTGGTGCCCACGTCGAGAGTAACCGGCAGGCAGTTCGCGGGGTGTATGCCCGCGCCGACGGTGTAGAGGCTCAGCTTGCCCACGGGGATTCCCATGCCGCCTATGCCCTGATCGCCCAGCCCCAGTATCCCCTCGGCGTCGGTGACGACGATCATCTCGATATTCTTGTTGGGCAGCGCGGCGAAGATGGAATCGGTGCGGTCGACGTTGTACTCCGACAGGTAGATGCCACGGGTAAAGCGGAAGATGTGGCTGTATTTTTGACACGCCAACCCCACTGTGGGGGTGTAGACGATGGGGAGCATGTCGTCGATATGCTTTGCCAGCAGGGCGTAGAAGAGGGTCTCGTTGCGGTCTTGGAGCGAGCGCAAAAACACGTAGCGCCCCAGATCGGTGTCCTTCTGAAGAAAGTTGCGGTAGTTGCGCTCGACCTGGCGCTCCAGCGTCGAGACGGTGGAAGGCAAAAACCCCTCCAGGTTAAAGAGCTGTCGTTCGTGCTCGGAAAAAGCCCCGCCCTTGTTGAGGATCGGATTGCGCAACAGCTCCGGGCCCTCTGCCGCCACTTCCATTACGTCGCCGTTATCGTTGTCTTTTAGAATCCTGTACCGCAGCATCTTATTACGCCTTCCCTTGTTCGTGAAATAGAGCACCCCAGCGCCGTCAGAGGCCGCTGGGGTGTCCGTAAAGCATCCTACCGCAGCCCGCCGGGCCGTAAAGGTCAGGCGGCGGGCACAGCGACCGGTTCGTCCCCCTCGTCCCCCCCAGCCAGATACTCGTCCCCCCGCCGCTTCTGGCTAAAGTACACCAGCGCCACCAGCACCAGCCCTGCGCCGTCAGTGGCAAAGGTGGGCCAGTAGAGCAGCACCGTTGCCGGCAGAAGCATCAGCCACTCGTAGATGGTGGTCTTTCGGATGAAGTAGAACATGGTGAGCGCGCTAAAGGCGATGGTGCCAAGTATCGCCGAGAAGATCGACGAGAACACATCGAACATCTTGGCGTCGGCTTGCAGTAGCACCACGCCCGAGCCCACCATCATCTCAGGGTAGAGGTCGAGGGTGTCTACGGTGCCGCCGGTTTCGGCGAAGACTTCGTGCTGTATCGTCACCAGTTCGTCGTCTTTATCCCAGTACGATTCTTCGATGGTGGCCACCAGCGCGCCCTCGTCAAACTCCTGGCCCTTCACCACATAAACTTGAGTGACCTTTAGCGTCGAGTCCTCGTCCACCGCCTTTGGCCCTATTACCGGGTTGCCCTCAAAAAGGATCGCCGGGGTAAAGGCAAAGAGCACCGGCATGACGTAGAGGAGCTTGGCGAACTTAAACGATGTCCACCCCGTCTTCCACGGGTCAGACCCCGCAATGGCCGCCCCGGCATAGGCCGCCACGCATACGGGTGGTGTTATGTTCGAGTCCTGGCTAAACCAGTAGACGATCATGTGGGCGGCGATCAATACCACACCCATCTCCTGAAGTGGCGGCACGGCCAGCACAGCGGTAATGAGATAAGCCGCCGTCACCGGCACACCCATGCCCAGCACCAAAGACGCCAGCGCCACCAGCATTATCGCCGCAAAGAGGTTGCCGCCAGCCAGAGAGATGATGATGTCGCTAAACTTTAGCCCGATGCCGGTCAGCGATATGGTGCCGACGATGATGCCTATAACCCCCAGCGTCGCGCCTATTATCAGCGTATTGTTGGCTCCGGTAAGCGTCGCTTCCCATATTTCTTTGGGCCCCATGCGCGTCTCTTTGTTAAACCAGCTTATGCCGATGCAGCTAAGAGTCGCCCAGAACGCCGCGTAACCCGGCGAGCGGCCCATTATCATCAGCACCGTTATCACCACCAGCGGTAGCGAGTAGTACCACTCGCGTTTAAGCACGACCCACCAGTGCTCGGTCTGCGCAAGGCCCTTGATGTTGTTTTTTTTCGCCTCGAAGTGGATCATGCAAAACACACTGAAAAAATAGAGCAGCGCCGGTGCTATGGCGATGAGCATGATGTGCGAATAGGGTGTTTCGGTTAATTCGGCCATTAAAAAGCCGCCAGCGCCCATGATGGGCGGCATGAACATCCCGCCGATAGATGCCGCAGGCTCGATGGCACCCGCCACATGGGGCTTAAAGCCCGCGCGCTTCATCAGCGGAATGGTAAAGGCACCGGTACTCACCGTATTGGCAATGGCCGAGCCCGACACCGAGCCGAAGATAGCCGAGGCTATAACTGCCACCTTGGCGGGCCCGCCAGCGCTTTTACCCGCCAGCGCCATGGGGAAGTCGATAAAGAACTTACCCGCGCCCGATTTATGCAGAAACGCGCCAAAAAAGATAAAGAGGATGACATAGGTGGCAAGTACGTTCGCCATTATGCCAAAGATGCCGTTAGTACCCAGAAATAGCGCTGTCGCGAGCCGCTCGACCCCGAAGCCCTTGTGCGCCAGTACATCGGGCAGCTAGGGGCCAAAAAGGGCAAAGCACAACATGACAAGCCCGATGCTCGTCATCGCCATACCCA
>CAXMSR010000182.1:0-3799 GCA_964195725.1 uncultured Kiloniellaceae bacterium
TGCGCCTAAAGCTCACTCTCCCCAATACACGCAAACGCTTTAAGCTGGTGCTCGACAGCAACCCCGACGAAGAGGACGAGCCCACCGGAGGTGACGCCCTCTCCGACAACAAGGAGGCGCTAGACCAGGCGACCGACCTGAACACCTACCAGCTGGCGCTGCGCTACATGATGAAGGCTACGCAGACTGTGCAGCTAACCGCCGACGCGGGGGTGCGGCTGCGCTGGCCCCCCGACCCCTTCGTGCGGCTGCGCGCCCGGCGCTCGTTTTTCGTGGGAGAGTGGGAGCTTCGCGCCATCGAGAAGCTGGAATATTCAGTGGATGACCACTTCGAGTCAACCACTACGCTGGAGTTTGATCGCCCGCTGGGTAGCGGGCTGCTCTACCGCAACTATGCCACCGCGCATTTCGGCTCGAAAGACGACAAGTTTGCCCTGGGCGCCGGGGTGATCCTCTTCCAGAACCTCTCCACCCGAGATGCGCTCACCTACAAGGTAGGCGTCAGGGGCGAATCGCACCCGGTTATGCGCACCACCGCCCTTGATGCGGGTGTCACCTACCGGCGGCGGCTCTACAACAAGTGGCTCTTCGGCTCGCTCACACCCGCAGTCACCTGGCCCCGCGAAGACGGCTTTTCACCCCTCGCTTCGATCACCCTGAAAATCGAGATGATCTTCGGCGACCGGGCGCTCGGCTCTATCAATTAGCGACAAAACCCCCTGTAACGACACGTGAACCGGCAGCCTCGGCGCACCGCAAATCCACCGCTGCGCCATCGAGATGAAAGCACCCGTAAAATCCCGTCCTTGACTTTAGTCCGCGCAGTACTTATTAAAGCCCTTGCCCGCCGTTTGCGGGTAGGGCACAGGTACGTCAATTTCTCGGAGAAATAATAACAATGGGCAAGGATTACTACGCAACCCTCGGTGTAGAGCGGGGCGCAAGCGAAGATGAGATAAAAAAGGCGTATCGAAAACGCGCCCTTAAATACCACCCCGACCGCAACCCCGACGATCACGAGGCCGAGGAGTCTTTCAAGGCGTGCGCCGAGGCCTATGAGGTATTGGGCGACGCTGACAAGCGCAATATCTACGACACCTACGGCGAAGAGGGGCTAAATTCACGCGGCATGCACCACGGCTTTGGCGGCTTTGAAGATATCTTCTCCGCGTTCAGCTCGGTCTTTGGCGACATGGGCTTTGGCGGAGGCGGGCGGCGCATGCGGCGCGGACGCGACCTGCAGTACGAGCTGTCGCTCACCCTTAAAGAGGTGATAACAGGCGCCACGCGCAAGATAAAGGTGCGAAAGCCCGCCCCCTGCGAAGAGTGCGACGGTTCCGGCGCGGCATCGCCGGAGGACGTGCAGATCTGCTCTACCTGTAACGGGCAGGGCGTAGTGATGCGTGTCATGCGTCAGGGTTTCGCCACCTTCCAGACCTCCGGGGCCTGCCCCGACTGCGGCGGCGAAGGCCGCCGCATCTCCAACCCCTGCCCCCACTGCGAGAATGGTGTGACGCGCGTCGAGCGTATCGTGGACGTCGAGGTGCCCCCCGGAGTAGAGACGGGCCAGCAGATGCGCATAAAGGGTGGCGGCGAAGAGGTGGTAGGCGGCCCGGCCGGCAACCTGCTCATCTTGCTGCGTGAAGAAGAGGACGACAACTTCGAGCGGCGCGGCAACGACCTCTATGCGCCGCTCCCGCTAGACCTTCTCACCGCAGTGGAGGGCGGCAGCGTCGAGATCGACGGCCCCGACGGCGAAAAGGTGAAGGTGAAGATCGCGGCGGGGCTCCAATCGGGCACCGTGAAGAAGATGCGCGGCCTGGGCGTGCCCCTGTTAAACCGCCGCCACGCCCGTGGCGATCTCTACCTGCAGGCCTGGGTACGCACCCCCACCGGGCTTAAGAAAGAGCAGAAAAAAGAGCTCGCCAACATCCTCAAGGGATTGCCTGCGTGCCAACCGGGTGAAGACCAGAAACCCAAGGGCTGGAAAGACTGGCTCCAGGCGATCTTCGACTACGATTAGTGTAAGCGGGGGCAAGTCGGCCCTTAGGGACTGGAAACCGAAGCGGTAACTAGTAGGGCAGGTTCGTGTTGTGCGAGGAGAGCAGCTCTTTCATCTGGAGCGATATCCAGGTGAACTCGATACCCATGCCGACACGGTGGCTGGGCGAGCTGTCTGCCGAGCGCTTTAGCCGCCAGCGCACCACGCCGCCGACCTTTGCCATGCCCCTGTCGGTCTGAAGGGTAAGCTCGACATAGGTGCCCTGAGCCAGCGGTGGATAGACATATACCAGCGCTCCGCCCAGCGAGATGTCGTCAACTGTGCCGCCGAGCGAGCCCGGCTCGACCGTGACCTTGACCTGCACATGGTGGCGCTCACCGGCCACGCGCCGCTCGCTTCTCATCACCTGGCCGATGCCGCTGGTCCAATACTGCTCGTCCGAGCCGTCGCTAAACCATTCGTCGGGCGCCAGGCTCTCCAGCTTCTCGTCGGGCATCGCACCTCCTCTAAAGACACGTCGTTATGTCCCCACTACTTAAATAGTACCACAGCACGGCCTTTTTTCAACCATACAAGAGGCCCGCCAATACCGCCTTTTGGGCTCAGACGCCCCGGTCCAGATCGGGCCAGATGATCTTGTGCAGCTGGAGCTGCAGACGCGCGTCCAGCCTGTCTTGGACCATCCACTGCGCCAGCTCGTCGGGTGCGAGCTGCCCCAGCGCAGGCGACAGCGTGATGCGTGTGCGGCCCTGCAACCCATATTGCCCGATCACTTCCCGCGCCCAGAGATAATCTTTCCTACCCGTCAGGACAAACTTTGTTTCATCGGTGGGTTTTAATTTTTCAAGGTTGGGCCAGTGGTTTTTGCCCTCCATCTTCGAACCAGGGGTCTTGACGTCGAGGATAACGCACACCCGCTCGTCCAGCCCCTCTATCGGGTAGCTGCCGTTGGTCTCGACGAGCACCCGAAGCCCCCTGTCGGCCAAACGCCCGGCCAGCTCGAAGGCGGCGGGCTGGTGCAGGGGCTCGCCCCCGGTGAGCTCCACCGTCTTTAGCCCGAAGCCGACGGCTCTTTCAACCACGGCCTCCAGCGCCATGGGCTCTCCGCCCGTTTTGGCGTAGAGGGTGTCGCAGTAGGCGCAGTCGAGGTTGCATCCGGCCAGCCTGACGAAGACGCAGGGGTAACCCGCCCAGTGGGATTCGCCCTGGATCGAGGCGAAGATTTCGCTGATTTGGAGGGTGGCCGCGTGCTCTGTGGTGGTGCTCATGGCGATCCTTTTTGAGAGATTTTCTCTTGCGGAGAGGATATCACAGAAAAACTCATGAAAAATCAGCTAAAACTCTCTTTTCAACGGCAACCGACACTTGCCCAAGGGGCGAGAAGATGCGAATATTGCGCACGACCAGCCACCTGCCCGACTTTGCGAGGAAAACGGAGGGCTTTTCGACACTTTCTTATTTTCATTTCGCGTTTGGAGCGAAAATGATGAACCAAAAATACCTGCCCCGGAAGATATAGCTGAAGTGGCAGCGCTACCGGGAAGAAAGTAGCAGCTTCCAGCCACACAAGACCCCGCTGTTTTTCGGGTTGGGGCACCGCAAAACTTAACATTTTCTTATTTTCATTTCGCGTTTGGAGCGAAAATGGCGAACCAGAAATACATGCCCCGGAAGCTATAGCTGAAGCGGCAGCGCTACCGGGAAGAAATTAGCAGCTTCGCAGCCACACAAGACCCCGCTGCTTTTCGGGTTGGGGCACCGCAAAACTTAACATTTTCTTATTTTCATTTCGCGTTT
>CAXMSR010000183.1:0-3787 GCA_964195725.1 uncultured Kiloniellaceae bacterium
TATCCTTGGCGTTCTAGCACTTGTGGTGCTGGCTGGCTACGGCTGGGTCAAGGGAACCTATAACGGCTTTGTCGTGGCAGACGAGGCGGTGGCTAAAAGCTGGGCCGACGTCGAGTCCACCTATCAGCGCCGGGCTGATCTCATCCCCAATCTGGTGGAGACGGTGAAGGGTTACGCCTCCCACGAAAAGGACACCTTCACCGAGGTCACCAACGCGCGGGCCCGGGTGGGGCAGACAAAGATCTCGGCCCAGGGGCTGACCCCCGAGTCGATAAAGGCCTTCGCCGCAGCACAGCAGGGGCTGGGCGGCGCGCTCTCGCGCCTTATGGTGGTGGCCGAACGCTACCCCGATCTAAAGGCGAGCGCCAACTTCGCCGACCTTCAGGTACAGCTGGAAGGCACCGAGAACCGCATAAACGTGGCGCGCACCCGCTTTAACGATGCTTCGCGTACCTACAACACCAGAATCCGCACCTTCCCCGCCAACTTTTTCGCCAACTCTTTCGGCTTCGCCTCCAAACCCTATTTCGAGGCGGAAGCCGGGTCTGAAGTCGCGCCAAAGGTGAAGTTCTAAATGTCGGCGCACACTCATGCACCGCTGCGGCGCATGAGCGCCCGCTTCCGCTTCCTTCTGCCCCTTTTGGTAGGAGCGGCGCTCGTTTTGTCCAGTCTGGCGCTGGCGGGGTCTGCTCTGGCGCTGGAGATACCGGCTGCCCCCAAGGGCAGGGTGAGCGATTACGCACAGGTCCTTGGCGCCAGCAGCAGCCAGCAGCTTGAAGCGAAGCTCGCCGCCATTGAGCGCGAAACCGGCAACCAGTTCGCGCTGGTGATCTTCGAGAGCCTCGAAGGCGAAGCGCTGGAAGACTTCTCGATCCGTCTGGCCGACAAGTGGAAGATCGGCCAGGCTGGCAAGGACAACGGCCTGATCCTGCTGCTCTTCATGAAAGAGCGCAAGGTTCGCATCGAGGTCGGCTACGGGCTTGAGGGCTCGGTGCCCGATGTGCTGGCGGGCCGGGTGATCCGCGACGTGCTGGCCCCAAAATTCAGGGCGGGCGACATCGCGGGCGGCCTCTATGCCGCGATGGTATCGCTGGACAAGGCGGCGCGCGGCGACATAGAGGGTGCGCTGCCCAAGCAATCCACCCGTAGCACGAGGTCGCGCGGCAAGGGCGGCGCGGGGCTGATCGTCCTCTTCATCATCGTGGGCATCTTGAACATGGTGGCGCGCGCACGCTACGGAGCGTCGCAGGTCTCTTCCCGGCGCGGCGCGACCATCCCCTGGTGGATGTGGCTGCTCATGCTCTCCGGCGGCTCGCATAGGGGTGGCGGTGGTTTTGGCGGCGGTGGTGGTGGCGGTGGCGGTGGAGGCGGAGGCTTTGGTGGCGGCGGCGCAAGCGGCGGCTGGTAAGGAGATAAATCATGACGACACGATCAGAGAGTCCTAAAAGTTTCCTCTCCCCCGAGGAAAAGCACCTCATCGAAGAGGCAGTACGCGCGGCGGAGAACGCCACCTCGGCAGAGATTCGCGTAGTCTTCGCCCGCAAGCTGGGCGAGAACGCCCTGGCGGACGCCGAGCAGTGGTTTGTGCGCCTCGGCATGGAGAAGACCCGCGAGCGCAACGGCGTGCTCATCTGCCTGGGGGTAGCCTCCAAGCGCTTCGCCATCGTGGGCGACGAGGGGATCGACCGCTACATGACCGACGCGGGCTGGCAGACGGTGCGCGACGCGATGGTAGACGAGTTCAAGGCCGACCGCTTCGCCGAGGGGATCGCCTACGGCGTCGCCGAAGTGGGCCGGGTACTCTCCGAGCACTTCCCGCCCAGAGAGGACGACATCAACGAGCTGCCCGACGAGATCGTCATCGAGTAGCGGGTTGCCGCCTGGTGAATCCGGGGTGTTTTCGGGCTTATGAACCTTCACCGCCAAACGGTCGGAGTTTGCGCCTCAAACCCGCCCCGGCCTTCGGCAATCGCAGCCGGCGCCGTTGCCTCTCCAAAAACTCTGGTAGGTTTATATATACGTCCCTGTTGCCTTGCGGACAAAAAAACCTCAGGAGGCGAAACGCGATGAAGAGATTATTAGCACTCTTGCTGGCGCTGCCGCTCTTGCTGGCCCTGCCGCTAGACACGCTGGCGCAGCAGAGCCAAGCGGCGCGCATGTCCAAAGAAGAGTTGGCACAGAAACTTGGCAGCTCCGATGTTGTCGTCATCGACACGCGCAGAAGGGGCGACTGGAGCAGCAGCCGGGAAATGATCAAAGGCGCGGTTCGCGAAGACCCCAACGACGTCGGCTCCTGGGCCTCAAAGTACGATAAAGACGCCACTATCGTCCTCTACTGCGCGTGAGCGTATGAGGCCACGAGCGCCCGTTCGGCGCTGAAGCTGAAGAATATGGGCTACACAAACACCTACGCGCTCCTTGGCGGCTGGGTCGCCTGGAAGCGGGCGGGGCTCCCCCTCCAGAAGAAGCGATAGGGGCCCAACGCCACAAGCGCGAAAGCAGCGCGAAAGCAGCGCGAAAGCAGCTGAAATAAAAAAGGGAGAGCACCGATATGGGTGCTCTCCCTTTTTATTTGTTTCTGGTCTTGCTCCGGGCTTCAGACGCTTGCCCCGGCTTTACTCTTAGCCGTTGACGGTCACCTTCTCCATCGTGTCGCCCTGCATGATGGCGTCTACTACGTCCTGGCCCTTAGTCACCTTGCCGAAGACGGAGTGGTTGTTGTCGAGCCAGGGAGTGGGGACGTGGGTGATGAAGAACTGCGAGCCGTTGGTGTTGGGGCCCGAGTTTGCCATGGAGACGACGCCGGGAACATCGTGGCGAAGATCCGCGTGGAACTCGTCGTCGAACTTATAGCCGGGGCCGCCCGTGCCGGTGCCCTGGGGGCAGCCAGTCTGAACCATGAAGTCGGGGATGACGCGGTGAAATTTGATGCCGTTGTAAAAGCCCTCGCCAGCCAGCTTGACGAAGTTGGCGCAGGTCTTGGGGGCCTTGTCCTCGAAGAGGTCGAAGACGATGTCGCCGCGGTTGGTGGTGATGGTTACTGTTTTCATGCAAAATCCTTTCAGGAAATAGGGGAAATCAATAAAGGTCTGAAGAGCAAACCCCTTGTATAGCACAAAGCCCGTCGGGTCAAATCGCGAAGGGCCGTGCGCCGGGGGCGCGTGTTAAGCGTTATTTCCAGAGCCGTTTGTCTCTGAATTTTTTTCCAACTCTTTCTCTTCCAGCTTTTTGCGCTCTTTTTTTCTACGCAGCGCCGCGCGCACACCGAAAAAGCAGCCTATCGCCGCAAGGATGCTCGTCCAGAAGGGCAGCATTGTTTCGGTGGTTATCATCTCGATCCTCCTTGCCGCGTCGCCGTCATTTGCGGCAATTATCGCCAAAACAAAGGCTTCGCGCATTGATGTCTGTCAAAGGAGTCAAAAGAAAAACCCTTTAGCGGCAAGGGGAATTTATACCAGATCTTTGATCCAGCCGAAGGCCACGAAGGTGCCGACAGCGCTACCGAGCGAGGAGAGAAAGAAGACCAGCAGCACGCGGCTCACGCGGTTCTTCCACCAGCCGCGCCAGTTGGTGAGGTCATCGGCCAGCCCCTCGGCGTCGCTCACCTGGGGCTTTCCGATCCACGCCTGCACAGCGCCTGCGACCATGCCCGCCCCTATGGTGGGGTTGAGCGAGGTCAGGGGTGCCGCGACAAAGGCGCTGACGATGGTGACGGGGTGCCCGAAAGCGAGTGCCGCTCCCAGCGAGGAGAGGATGCCGTTGGCGAGCACCCACGCAAGCGCCGCCT
>CAXMSR010000184.1:0-3766 GCA_964195725.1 uncultured Kiloniellaceae bacterium
ACCTCGGGACGATGATTACGAATCGCACCGGAGGAAAGCTCAATACCGTTGCAGACGATGTCGTACTGGTAGGCCATGATGTCGAGCGGGTCTTTTTCCAGAAGCGCTTCCATGCCACCCTGGGGCATGGAGAAGGGGTTGTGGCTAAAGTCGATCTGCTTGGTGTCGGGGTTGAACTCGTACATCGGAAAGTCGACGATCCAGCAGAACCTGTAAACACCCTTTTCAGACAGATCGAGCTGTGCTGCCAGCTCGGTGCGCACGACCCCGGCGATCTTGGCTGCGGGCTCTTCCTTGTCAGCGACAAAAAACAGCACCATCCCCGGCTTTGCACTGACCTGGGCGATGATCTCTTTTTGCGTGGCCTCGGGGATGAACTTGACGATGGGGCCGGTCATCTCCAGCTCGTCGCCGATCTTTATCCACGCCAGCCCTTTGGAGCCGTTTTGCTGGGCGAACTCGACCATCTTGTCAAAGAAGCTTCGCGGCTGCGCCGTGCAGCCGGGCACGGGGATGACGCGCACCGTCTTGTTGGCGAACGCCTTGAACTCGGCATCGGCAAACGAGGGCGAGATATCGTGAATTATCAAGGGATTGCGCAGATCGGGCTTGTCGGTGCCGTATTTTAGCATCGCCTCTTGAAAGGGGATGCGCACAAACGGGGCTGCGTCCGCTTCCCAGTCGGAGAACTCTTCAAATATCCCGTGCATCACCTGCTCGATGGTGGCGAAGACGTCTTCCTGGGTGGCAAAAGCCATCTCCATGTCCAGCTGGTAGAACTCGCCGGGTGAGCGGTCGGCGCGCGCATCTTCGTCGCGAAAGCAGGGGGCGATCTGAAAGTATTTGTCAAAGCCCGACACCATCAAGAGCTGCTTGAACTGCTGCGGAGCCTGGGGCAGCGCAAAGAATTTGCCGGGGTGTACCCTGCTGGGCACGAGGTAATCACGCGCGCCCTCGGGCGAGGAACTGGTGAGGATCGGGGTCTGTATCTCCAGAAAGTCCAGGTCGCACATTCTGCGCCTGATCGACTGGATGACCCGCGAGCGCAGGACGATGTTGTTCTTTAGCCGCTCGCGCCGCAGATCGAGGAAGCGGTAGCGCAGCCTCAGGTCTTCGTTGACCGTCTTGTCGGGCCATACTTCAAAGGGCAGCGGTTTGCGCACACGCCCCAACACCTCTACCACGTCAGCCGACAGCTCGACCTCGCCGGTAGAGATATTTTTGTTGACCATGTCCTCCGGGCGCAAGAGCACCTCGCCGGTGACCGACACGCACGACTCTTTGGGGATTTTCAGCGCTTCGTCCTGAAGTGCCTGCTTCTCGGCGGGGATCACCACCTGGGTGACTCCGTACTGGTCGCGCAGGTCAATAAAGAGGACGCCGCCGTGGTCTCTGAAGTTCTGAATCCATCCGGCAAGGCGCACTGTCTGGCCCACGGTCTCGGCGGCAAGGGCACCGCATGTGTGTGATCTGTGTTGATGCATCGGGGAGAAACCTCCAAAAGATATTTGCTCAATCGTTTCAAGCCGCGTCAACCCGGCTCGGGCCAGCCCAGATCGGCTCGTCCCGATAGCAGTTTTTCGCGGGTATCTAAATTCGCTAAAGCCGACTGTCAAAAAAACAGTCCCATAAAGCAAAAGTGCGCGGCACGCCGCCGTTTACGCGAAGGTTCGCCGCTTCGCGGCAGCGGAAAACACCTTATAGCCGCGCGCCCCTCTAACTTCAAGGAATAAATTGGTAAAACGGCTTATTTTGGCGGAGCGGCGCTCTACTGTCTGCGCCATATTCCACACCGGCAACGCCCCTCGTCTAAAACACGAAAGCACTCCGGCCTTTTCAACAGCGCCAGCTCTTCGCCGTGCGCCCAAAAACCTCACAAACCAAATACAAAGGCCCCGAAAGAAGATATCTTCTTCCGGGGCCCTTAAACCCATTAAGGCAAGTTTTTCCATTTTACAGGTGCTACTCGTCCTCTTCTTCGAAGATTCCGCCAAAGTCGAGGTCGAGGAACTCTTCGTCGTCGCCCTCTTTGCCTTCCTCGGCAGCCGAGTCACCCGTGGGCGCTCCGGCTTGAGCGTCTTTGGGGCCGGGCAGAGGCGAGTCCAGCACAATCCCCTGATCCCCCGCCAAATCTCCGGCAGTGCCACCATCGGAATGGTCCATCAGAGAGTCAAAGGTATCTTCAAAGGTGTCTTCAGAGGCATTCTCGTCAAGGAAGGTAGCGCCCCCCAGCCCACCTGCGGCAGCCGACTGGTCTGCGCCGTCGGCCCCGGTGTCGTCCACCATCATACCCGAGGGGCTAGCTGCTGCGCGCTCATCGGGCGACACCGCGATAATGCCCAAATGGCCTCTCACATAGGAGATATCGACTCCACACTTCTTGCATTCATCCAGGTAGTCGAAGCTGGTGAAACCGCATTTTGGGCATTTCATTAGTCTTCGCCTTTCAAGTTGTACGTCTTTAGCGTACCTCGCAGCCAGTGCGGAGCGATTCCGGCAAGCTTTTGAAAAGATAGCACATACAGCGTTTTGTAACAAGTATAGCCCTCGCACCGGCTACTTTCACCTCTAGCAGTAAAGGCAAAAACAGCGCTACTCGAAGGGCGGCTGATTACATAGCACGCGCAGCTATTATACACGGTTGCTGTCCTGCGCTACAACATGGCGCACAGCTCACCGCTTCAATACAAACGCCAGCGCGGCCAGCGCGGCGGTCTCACCCCGCAGGATTCGAGGCCCAAGAGAGAGCGGGACAAACCCCTTGCTCTCTAGAAGCACAGCCTCGTCGGCGGCCCAGCCCCCCTCGGGGCCAACGGCGATGCGCACCGGAGCGCCCGCCACCGGGTTGTCATAGAAGGGCGGCGGCGCGCTACGGCCTTGAAGCCGCTCTATGCACGCCAAACGCATCTCGCCCTCGCCCGGCTCTGCGAGCCCGTCGAGAAATGTGTCGAAATCCACCGGGGAATCAACTCTTGGAACCAAGCCGCGCTCACATTGCTTGGCCGCCCCCAGCGCAGTCAGCTGCCACCGCTCCCGCTGGACGGCGCCGCGCGCTCCGTCGGGCCGCGCTACGGTGTAGCGGGTAAGCACCGGCGTTATCCTGGTGGCCCCCAGCTCGACTGCCTTTTCAAGGAGCCACTGCCAGCGCTGCCCCTTTATCAGGCCGTTTATAAGGTGAACCTCGCCGTCGGGCTCGCAGCTTGGCAGCGCACACAGCGAATCTAGCTCTACCATTTCGCCGTCGGCTTGGCGAAAGCGCGAAGACCAGCGGCTGCCCGCGCCGTCGAAGATGAGCACCTCGTCGCCCGGCCGCGCTCGCAAAGACTTGACCAGGTGGCGTGCTTCTCCTGCGCGAAGCGTTGCCACGCCCTTATTTTCGTCGATGTCGTTTGGATCTACCAGAAATTGCGGCACCTTGTACGGCCCTCCAGCTCACGGGTGCAAACATGCTCTCGTGTGCAGTTTGACACAGCGGCGCACCGCTGAAAAGGCGAAGTTTTTCACCATCCGCCAAAGCCCCGCCTTGCCCGTCGCGTAGAGCAGCCCGGGCATGGACGGCACGAAGCGCACGACATTGGTCGGGCAGCACGCGCACCCGAAGAACGGCTCGCGGTGATGATCCCCCTCGCTGGCCAGCGGGTTGACGTAGAAGAACTTGTCGCCCTCCATCGAAACCCCGGAGAGCATCCCGTTGTAGAGCGCTTGCTCCACGACATCCACGTACTCCGCGTCGCCGTAGATCAGCCCCATGCGCTGGGCCCACAGG
>CAXMSR010000185.1:0-3766 GCA_964195725.1 uncultured Kiloniellaceae bacterium
GTTCGCGGCGACGGCAGAGAGACCTACTTCGCCTCCGACATCGCCTACCACATGGACAAATTCTCGCGAGGCTTTGACGAGGTGATCGACATCTGGGGGTCCGACCACCACGGCTACGTGCCCCGCATGAAGGCCGCGCTCGACACCGTCGGGCGCGACTCGAAGGCGCTCCACATTCTCATGGTGCAGTTCGTTAACCTCCTGAGGGACGGCGAACAGGTGAGCATGTCCACCCGCGCAGGCCAGTTTGTCACCCTGGCCGAGGTGCGCAAAGAGGTGGGGGTCGATGCCACCCGCTTCATGTTCCTCTCTCGCAACTGCGACCAGACGCTCGATTTCGACCTCGAAGTCGCCAAGCGCCAGACCGCCGACAACCCTGTCTTCTACGTGCAGTACGCAGGCGCTCGCATCTGTAGCGTGCTGGCGGGAGCCAAAGCCGAGGGTGTTACGCTCCCCGCTGTTAAAGACGCTGATCTGTCGCCGCTCACCAACGACGAAGAGATGGAGATTCTGCGGCTGATCAACTTCTATCCCGACATGATCGAAGACGCCGCCCTCAAACGCGAGCCGCACAAGCTGGCCTACTATCTTCAGGAGCTGGCGGCGAAGTTTCACCAGTACTACAACAAATACCGTTTCCTCACCGACGAGCAGAGAGTCACCGTGGCGCGGCTGTGCCTTATCGACGGCGTGCGCCGGGTGTTGAAGAACGGCTTGACGCTGATGGGCATCTCCGTACCTGAAAAGATGTAGGGAGCGGGTATCTGCCCCCTCTCTGCGCCAGGGACAAAGCAAGTAGACAATTTTTAAAGGCGGTTTTTTCAATAGACTTTTTTCACTGGGCTTTTTGTAATGGATTTTTTGTAATGGATTTTTTCAATAGAGAAGATCGCTTCGAGCTGCATCTGGACCATGGCAGGCTGGTGCTGGTCGCCATCGGTGTGCTGCTCGTCGGCGCGCTCCTTTTTCTGCTGGGCATGTTGGTGGGCAGATCGTTTCTCTCCACATCGACCGATGCGGCGGCGAGGATAGACGCGGCCACCGCCGAGAGTGTTGTCGCGCCCCCCGCCGAGCCGAAAGCGGCGGAGAAGAAAGTCAAAAAGCCCGAGTACACCTTCTACGAAAACCTTGGCAAGCCCGAAGGGCAAGGGGTTGAACCGCTGGCCGCCCCGCGCGCTACCCCGGTTGCCCCCATCACCACAAAGAAAGCCAACACGACGCTCATCGTGCCAAGAGCGGTGGGCAAAACCGCCGACGCGGTGGCCACGACCGCCCCCGCCTCCGAGCCGGTCAAGGCGATCACCGCACCGCGCCTGATACCCCCTGTGCCCCCCGCCCCCAAGGCGGCAGCCCCGAAAGAGGCAGCCCCAAAAGCGGCGGCGAAGGCAACGGCTAAAAAGGCGCTAAAAGCAGCGGAGCTAAAGCGCGCCCCCTTAAACCTCGCCACCGTCTTCACCATACAGGTCGGCTCCTTTCAGAAGCGGTCGATGGCCGAGAGTCTGGTGGCCCAGCTTATGGCGAAGGGGATAGGCTCCACGGTGCGCGAGGTGAAGCTAAAGGGAGTCCTCTGGTACCGGGTGCAGGTGAGTGATTTCGCCACCAAAAACCAGGCGCGCAGCCACTATGATAAGAAACTAAAGCCCAAGGGGATCAAGGGCTTCATATTGACCCGCTAATAGGGCGGGAAAGGGACGCAAACCCATGTCGCAACTGACCGAACGCATAGACGACGACTTCAAAATAGCGATGAAGAGCCGCGAAAAAGGCCGCATCGTGGCGATCCGCCTGATTCGTGCCGCACTCCAGAACCGCCGCATCGAAAAGCGCGAAGACCTCACCGACGAGGAGGTGATAGCGGTGCTCGGCACACAAGCCAAGCAGCGCAGGGACTCGATCGATCAGTTTACAAAAGGGGGCAGAAGTGATCTGGCCGACATAGAGGCCGCCGAGCTGACGGTGATAAGTAGCTACCTGCCCGAGCAGCTGGGGGAAGCTGAAGTGCGAAAGATAGTGGCTGAGACTATCGCCGCCACCGGCGCCGCCGGGCCCAAAGAGATGGGCAAGGTGATGGGCGCGCTGATGGCCAAGGTCAAGGGCCGGGCCGACGGCAAATTGGTCAACCAGCTCGTACGAGAACTCCTGGCGCAATGATAAAGCTAGCCTCACTGGATTGGGTGATGCTCGTTTTCATCGCCTTTTTTGCAGCAAAGGGCGGCTGGCGCGGACTGGTGCGCGAGTCCTTTGGCTACGCGGCGATCATCCTCGGCATCATAGGGCTCCTTGCCTTTGGCGACGAGGTGGCGCTGGTGATCGTCAGGAGGTTTGATTGGGCGATGGTGCCCGCGCGCATCTGCGGCTACGTGGTCGCTTTTCTCATCCCCTACCTCGTCATAATGATAGCGGCCTACTTCATCAAGAAGTTCCTGCACACCATCGAGCTTGGCGGCATGGACCGGCTGATTGGCGTCGCCTTTGGCGCGCTGGCGGGGGCGGTCTTTGCCGGCTCGCTTCTCGTCGCCGCCGAGCGGGTCGGCTTCACCAATGGCTACATGACCGAGGCCACCCTCGCCCCGATGATGAAAGATATCTTCAGCTACGCGCTTGACGCCGTCGCGATCGCCTGGGGTCAGTTAATGGGGCTAAAATCATGATGGACGCGCACGCCGCCAAGGTGCTCGATTTTAATCGGCTTCTGGAGTTTCTGGCGCAGGGTGCCAAGACCCCCCAGGGCAGCCAGGCCTGTCTTCAGGTCGCCGTCGCCTCCGCCCCCGAAGAGGCCACCGAACGTCTGGTCGAGCTGACCGGGTTCTCGCACCTGGTGGCCGAGGCCGGCTTTGCGCCGGTAGACGGGATGCGCGAAATAGAGCCCCACCTGGAGAGCGCGTCAACCGAAGGCGCGTGTCTCGACGTCGAAGCATTGCTGGAGGTGCGCGACACCGTGACGGCCACCGTGCGTGTCGTCGAATATCTCGAAGACGCCCAGAGGCTCGGCTCGCCCATCGGAGAGTACGCGCGCGGCCACGAGCCCCTCTACGAGCTGGAAGAGTGTTTTGCCCGCACCTTCGGGGTTCGCGGCGAAATTCTCGACACGGCCAGCTCCGAGCTGGCGCGTCTTCGCGCCGAGATAAAGTCCCTGCGCTCCAAAGTGCTAAACGCGCTGCAGCGAGTGCTGCGCAACACCGAGATGGAACATGTGGTGCGCGACGATTTCATCACCCAGCGCTCCAACCGCTACGTCATCCCCATGACCACCGACTTTCGCGGCACGCTTGGCGGCGTAGTGCTCGACCACTCGCGCTCGGGGCAGACCGTATTTGTCGAGCCGATGGAGGTGGTGGAGATAAATAACCGCGTCGGCTGCGCCCACGAGGAAGAGGCGGTCGAGATACGCCGCATCCTCATGGCGCTCACCGCGCGGCTGGGCGCGCATTCGACGAAGATACGCGGACAGATGGCGGTGGTGGCGGTGCTCGATCTCTTCGGTGCGAAGCTGCGGCTCTCCCGGAAAATCGGCGGCATCCAGCCTGAAATTTGTGACGAGGCGCTCATGGAGCTCCACGAAGTGCGCCATCCGCTCCTCGCCTTGCGAGAAGGGATCGATGTTGTCCCCATCGCGCTGACCCTGGGCGAAGCCGAGCGGCTGCTGCTCATCACCGGGGCCAACGCGGGCGGCAAAACCGTTGCGCTAAAGACCGCCGGGCTGGTGACGATGATGGCCCACGCGGGGCTCTTCATCCCCGCCAAAGAGGGCGCAAGGGTGGGATGG